>PMWR01000599.1 GCA_003166055.1 Acidobacteriaceae bacterium | reverse complement strand
AGCGACTTCGATTGCAGGAAGATGCCGCCGGTACCCGCATCCTGGGTCGCTGTGAGGTCAAGGTTGTCCGTGCCCGCTTGGTTGACCGCGGCCATAAGGTCGCTCAGCTTGTTGGTGGCAACGTTATAAACTCCGTTCACCGTCGCGGTGCCCGTGGTGCCCGCAGCGTCGCTGCCCATGTTGAAGGTGTCGGTCACCGTGTGGCCGCCGGTTGTGGTGGTAATGCTGATCGAGCCGGTCACAGTGCCATCCTCGGCAATCGTTCCGCCCTGAGCCAGCACGCCGCTATTCTGCAGAGCCAGCAAGGCAGACTGTGCCTGGCCGCTTCCGCCCTCGACTGGAGTCGTAAAGGCCAGCGAACCAGCCTCAGCCAATCCTGCGCCACCAGTAGTAACCGCAGCGGCCGCGCCGTTGGTTGCCGTCAATGTCAGACCGCTGACTGCGCCGCCGGCCGTCTGGTTCAATGTGGCATTCAGATCCAGTCCGGCATCTGCATTGATGGCTGCCATCAGGCCTGCCATGTTGGAGTTGGCTCCCGAGAGGGTCTGGCTCCCGCCGCCCAGCGCCACGCCGGCGCCCGTGCTCATGATGAAGTCCGTCGTGTTGCCGTTGTTGCTGACGGAGAAATCGCCGGTGAGCGTAGTGCCGGCACCGGTCAGTGATCCCTGCCCGGTAGCTGGTGCTCCAACGCCTGTCGTGAGAGTAACGGCGCTCTGGTTCGCTATCGTCGGGGCCACGCCACTGCCAGTTTGACTGAATCCCGCGCCGAGACCGGTCAAAGTGCTGACCGCCGTGATCGAGGTATTCACCTGGTTCGAGCTGATCACGATCTTGCCGCCGGTGATTGCAGCGCTCATACCGGAGGTTGCGGTCGTGCTATTGATTGCGGTCAGCAGCGCGCCAGTGGTCAGGCCGCCCGTAGTTTCGGTTGTCGTTCCGGCACCAGCCGCGACCGTCCCCATGGTGAAGGTATATGCAGAACCGCTTCCATTCGTCAGCACCAATTGGGTGCCTGTGGCAAGTGCATCAAGGCCGGTGCCGCTAAAGCCGTTCACGTCGCCGACCATGGACAATGATGTCGATCCATCTGTACCCGATGACGCCAGAAGGCCTCCAACGTTGCTGGTGACTCCGGCGCCCAGTGTGGCCGCCAACGTCGGCGTGCCCACTGTGCTGATGGCGGTGCCGGCCTGGGTGGACGTAATCGTGATGCCGGAGGTCGTGGCCGATGCGGTTGTTGTAGCTCCCAGACCCAGACTGCCCTGGATCGCCGCAGCAAGGCCATTCAGCGACGAGTTGCCGGCAGTGATATAGACATTGGTGGCGGTATTGGAGTCACCGGAGGAATCGTTCAGGTGGAAGGTTGTAACGTTTCCACCGTTCATGATCTCGATGCTGCCGGTGAGATTGTTAGTCGCCGGATTGTTGTCGGCGGTTCCACCAGGGATAGCCAGAGTCGCAACAGCATACTGCCCTGCGGAACCAGCACCGCCTGTCGAGAAATTCACGTTCACGGGGCTATTCGCCGCACTCACTGTCGTCAGCGAGGTCAACGCACTGGGGGCGATGGTGGTGGGAGTCGCGGTGACTGTCAAGGCGCCGCCTGCATTGGAACCATCGTTCAACTGCAGACTGGTCTCCTGGCCCGCGCTGTTATAAACGACGGTGGCCGTAACCATGCCGGCAGTTGCCGAACCTCCGGTATGTCCGGTGCCGGCATTGATCTGCGCGGCAATCTGGTCGAGTGTGTCGTTGCTGGACGTGGTCGTGAAGGTGGCCACGTTTGTGCTTCCGGAATTCACGCTGATGACTTGTCCCAGGGCCAGGTCGCCGCTGGTGATTTCGCTCGGATTCAGTGTGCCGCCGGTGCTGGCTGTGTTCGGATCGACGCCAACTGAGATGATGCCGCCGCTGATCTGAATTCCTGTTTCCGTGCCACCAACCGCAGCTCCCGACTGGGCCGCCGTGGAGAAGGTGGCCGTCAGGCCAAGGCCCGCATTGTTGATGGCGTTGATCATCCCCTGGGCGGTATTGGGTTGGGCGTTGGTGCCGCCTACGGTGATCGAAGTGGTAGCCGGGGTTGAAGCGCCGTCGGCGCCTTTTACCAGGTAGCTCACGTCCAGCGTGGAAGTGCCCGCGCTGTTCAGCGTATCGGTGGATTGCGCATTTTGCGTGCTCGTCGAGAGGTTCAGGAATACGCTGCTCTGGCCGTTGCTGTACGCCATTACGCCGCCGGTGTCTCCCACGTTGGACGAGGAGAGCGAGCTGATATTCAGGGAGTCGATGGACGCGCCTGCGGTGGAAGAGTCGCCGGTATAGATGTTCGTGGCTGCCTGGCCGAATACCGATGTGTCGTTGTAAGTGGTGGTGGTGCCGATGTTATTGATTTCCGAGAGAATCGACTGATATTCCTGGTTCGCAGCCGTATCCTGCGAAGAGTTGAGGGTGCCGTTCGAGGCTTCGGTAGCCAGCGTCACGGCCCGGTTAAGCAGGCTTGTCACTTGCGATAATGCGCCGTCGGCCACTTGCAGCAGTCCGACACCCTCCTGGGCGTTGGTTTGCGACTGGGCAAGAGCAACGGAGTTGGCCTGAAGACCATCCACCAGCGAAAGGCCGGCGGCATCGTCCGCGCCGGAGTTGATCTTCGAACCGGAAGACAACTGCTGCAGCACGGTGTTCAGGCTGTTAGTGGTGTTATTCAGGTTGTTTTCCGCATACATCGCGGAGAGATTATTCAAGACACCCAGGGACATGGGGTTCTCCTTGTGGGATGCGTGGATTTGCGATTCCCTTCCGGCAGCGCCCCCGATTGTTTTGGTTAACCCTGGGTTGCTGCAGCCGGATAAGTAACCGCCGCATCTTGCCCCTTCTTCGGCGTGGGAGTTATGGACTTTATGAGGTTATGCTTTGTGTCCCACGGAGGACACTTATCACCCTTTCGTTCTAATTCTTTAACATTTCACGTCTATCGCCGATAACACCAACATAAGGAGTCATGGCGGCGATGATAGAACTCACACGGCTCAACGGCGCTCCCATTGTGCTCAACAGCGATCTGATCAAGACCGCCGAGGCATCGCCGGACACGATGCTCACGTTGATCGGCGGAGAGAAGCTGATTGTGCGTGAAAGCTGCGCGGAGGTTTCCGAGCGCGTGCTTATCTACCGGGCAAGGTTGCTGGCGCGCGTGGCCAGGCACCTGCCGGCCTATGGCGATTTGCAGCGGGTGGTCTCGATTGCAAGCCTCGACGTTGGGGGGGAGCCCAACGCCGTCCCGATGCAGGCGCGCAACAATCCGGTCCCCGGCCACTGATAGAAGACAGCCGCCTGCCGGAGCGGAGCGGCGGTGCTTCGCCGATGGCAGGGAGAAACGGCGTTTTCGCACCCTAATTGCAGAGGAGCGGTCCATGGACAAGGGGAGTATCGGCGGAGTCTTTCTGGCTGTCGCCGGCATCGTAGCCGGACTGCTGATCGAGGGCGGCAACCTGGGCCAGATTCTGCAGCCGACCGCTGCGCTGATTGTATTTGGCGGCACCATGGGCGCGGTGCTGCTGCAGTTCCCGCTGGGGACGGTGATGGCCGCATTCCGCAGCCTGGCGCATGTGTTTGCCGCGCCCAGCAAGCAAAATGAACAGCTCGTCCGGCAACTGGTTGCCTTTGCCAACAAGGCCCGGCGCAACGGGGTTGTATCGCTGGACGCCGATCTTCAGTCCATCGAGAATCCATTTCTGAAACAGGCTCTGATGCTGGCGGTCGACGGCACCGAGCCGACAGAACTGCGCAACATCATGCGTGTCAGCCTGGACTGCACCGCGGAGAGCGAAGAACGGCTTCCGGCGGTTTTCGAGTCGGCGGGAGGTTTCTCGCCCACCATCGGCATACTCGGCGCGGTGCTGGGGCTGATTCAGGTGATGCAGCACCTGGACAACATTCAGGAGGTGGGACGCGGGATCGCCGTGGCCTTTGTCGCTACGATTTACGGCGTGGGGATCGCCAACCTGTTTTTTCTGCCGTTTGCCGGCAAGATGCGCATACGCATGCACGACGAGCACCAGCGCCGCGAGATGATGCTGGAAGGCGTGATCTCAATCCTCGAAGGCATTAACCCGCGCATGCTTGAAGTGAAGCTGGCGGGGTTTCTCGACGAGGCTCCGCGGGACATGAAGGGGCGGGACAAGAAGGGGCGCGCGGCATGATCCGGCGCAACCGCAGACGCCAGGACTCGCGCGATCGCTGGCTGGTGTCGTATGCGGACTTCATTACATTGCTTTTTGCGTTCTTTGTTGTGCTCTACGCTGCCTCGAAGGCGGACCAGAAGAAGCAGGTGCAGGTTTCGGAGGCGATCGACTCGGCATTCCGCACGCTGGGCATCTTTGCCAACTCCGGCCGCGCGCAAAGCGGGGCCAACAGCGCGACCAACGGCATAGACAAGCCGGTCATTCCGATGAATATCGTGATGGGCGAAGATGTGCTTTCCCCGGCCAGGGTGAAGGAAGACTTGAACGGGATACGGCGGGAGCTGGAGCAGAAGCTCTCCAACCAGATCGCCCAGCACACCGTTTCGATTCAGATGGGCAGGGACGGACTGGTCATCAGCCTGCGCGAGGCNNCACACCGACAACATTCCGATACACAATGATGAGTTCGACTCCAACTGGGAGTTATCGTCGGCCCGCGCCACCCGTATTGCGCGGCTCGTCCTCGAATTGAAAGCCATCGCGCCGGAGCGGCTCTCAGCTGCCGGCTACGCCGAGTTCCACCCCGTGGCAAGCAATGACTCAGCTGGCGGCCGCGCAGAAAACCGCCGGGTCGATCTGGTGGTTCTGCCCCGAAGCAAGATTGACTTCTCTGTGCCAGAATCGCCACGTTCTTCCGGCGGCTGGCGCAGGGTCACGGATGACAACTGAGCGAAGTTAGCGTTGTTGGCTGGGTTAGCGGAGTGCGGCTAACTCCGCTATTCAATACCCAGCACTTTCACGATGACCCGTTTGCGGCGCTGGCCGTCGAACTCGGCATAAAAGACGCGCTGCCAGGTCCCAAGGTCCAGCTTCCCGTTGGTTACCGGCAGCGTGGTCTCATGGTGCAGCAGCAGCGACTTCAGATGCGCATCCCCGTTGTCTTCTCCGGTCTGATGATGCTTGTAATCGGGCCTGGCGGGCGCCAGTTCCTCAAGCCACTTCCCGATGTCTTCGATCAGCCCGCTCTCGAGGTCGTTGACGTAGACGGCAGCCGTGATGTGCATGGGTGAAACAAAGCACAGGCCGTCCTTGACGCCGCTGCGGACGACAATCTGTTCCACCTGGCCGGTGATGTGGACCATCTCACGCCGCTTCTTCGTCTCGAAAACCAGATACTCCGTATGACTCTTCATTGTGCCCTCCCGGAATGCGCCGAAATCAACAGGCAGTCTCAACCATTATTCTAAAGATAGCCGTGACGACTCCTCCCACTGCCGAATCGCATTCCCAGCGTGGGCTCGACCTGCTGGCTGAGGGACGGCCTGCGGAAGCAGCCATCGAGTTTCGAGCCGCCATTGCCGCTGGTGCTGACAACGGTGAGACACAGATGGAAGCGCACCACGGGCTGGTGCGGGCGTTGCGGGACGCGGGCCAACTGAACCAGTCTGTCGCCGCTGCGTTGGCGTTGATTGCTCTGTTTCCGGCAGACCCGCTAGCGCACACGGCGCTCTCTATTTCGCTGCAACATGCCGGACATGTGCCCGAAGCTGAGGCTGCGGCGGCGCGCGCCCGCGTGCTGGAATGGAAAGTGCAGCTTCAGTCCGCGCCAGACGAGAGTTCCCTGCCGTGAAAACATCTCGCCGACCGAATGCGGCGAAGCGGCTACGCCAGATGCACGATTGGCTTGCCGAGGCGTACGGCCCTCAGAACTGGTGGCCTGCTCAGACTCCGTTTGAAGTGATTCTTGGCGCCTATCTCACCCAGAACACGGCATGGAAGGCGGTTGAGCGTTCGCTCGCGAACCTACGCCTGGCGGGAGCTTTGACCATAGACGGACTGCGCATGCTGGAGATGGATGATTTACGGGAGCTGATTCGCCCCTCCGGTTTTTACACCCGGAAGGCACCCGCGCTGAAGGCATTTGTAGCCATGCTGGACAAGGAGTTTGCCGGCTCGCTCGACGTACTCGCGGCGGCTCCGACGGACGTGGTCAGACGCCGCCTACTGGCCTTGCCGGGCGTAGGAGCGGAGACTGCGGACGCCATCTTGCTTTACGCGCTGAACCATCCCGTCCCGGTCGCCGATGAGTATCTGCGGCGCATCGCGGAACGACACCGGCTTATTACGCCACCGAATGGAGCTAAGAAATATGACGCATTGAGCGCTTTAACTCGCCAGGCCTTTGCGTCCGATGCGCCGACGAGCCATGCACGCCTGTTCAACGAGTTTCATGCTGTCATTGTTGCCGTGGGCAAGGCGCATTGCGGCAGGAATCCGCGTTGCGAGGGATGTCCGCTGGCTTGGGACGCTCACGTCCGAGAGTAAGAGGGCATAAAAGGAATCAAAAAGCCAAACGGGACGGGAGGCGTGACTCCAGAGTTGCGGGCCATCCGCGACTGGCCGCGCCTATACTGGACTCTGTAATCGAAATCATCGCGGCGTCTTTTGTTCCCCAGGCACGAGACTCATGTACTCGCTCTCAAGGAGAGCTGAATGACCAAGAAGCTTATCACCATCGTGACTCCCTGCTACAACGAGGAGCTGAACGTGCGCGAGATTCATCGGCGGGTGATGGCGATGGCGGCGGAGTTGCCGGAGTATCGCTTCGCTCACCTGTTTGCCGACAATGCCTCAAAGGACGGGACGGTTGCAACACTGCGTGCGATGGCTCAAGAAGATCCGAGTGTCAAGGTCATTGTGAACGCAAGGAACTTTGGGCCTGACCGCTCGGGGATGCACGCGTTCCTGCAGGCGGAGGGAGA
>PMWR01000144.1 GCA_003166055.1 Acidobacteriaceae bacterium | reverse complement strand
TGACCGGTGACGCCCGGCTCGTAGGCCAGAAAAACCATCCACTGGCCGTCGGGCGAGATGTGCGGGAACCAGTCGTTGCTCTCATCGGAGATGACCTGTTCCTGCTGAGCGCCATCGGCTTTCATGCGCCAGATCTGCATGTGTCCCGTGCGCTCGGAGTTGAAGTAAATGAATACGCCGTCGGGAGAATAGCCGGGGCCGTCGTCGAGGCCGTCGGCGGTGGTGAGGCGGGTCTCTTCGCCGCCTGCCGCAGGGATGGAGTAGATATCGAAGTTGCCGTTGCGCTCGCCGGTAAAGGCGAGGGTCTTGCCGTCGGGCGACCAGCCGTGCCAGTAGGATGGCGCGTTGGGCGTGATCGGTCGCGGAGTTCCACCGGCGATGGGAACGATGTAGACGCGGGACTTTTTGTCTTCGCTGGACGAGTCGCTGATGGCGAGGAATTGGTTGTCGGGCGAGATGCCGTGGTCGTTGTTGCAATGGATTTGCGGAGCGGTGGGGATGAGCGTGGGGGCGCTTCCATCAAGGGCCAAACGATGCAGGGTTCCATCCTGATTGAAGATGAGGAACTTGCCGTCGTGAGACCAGTTGGGCGCTTCAAAGTGCGCGGCGGCCACATATTCAACGTGACGATCGGTTGAGGCGATTGAGACGGTTTCAAGCGCGCTGACGAGGACGGTTTTGCCGGTCGCGGGCGGAAGCTGCTGGAGGCTGACGTTGGAGAAGGCGGCTTTTTCAACGGCGTCTTTATCGTGCGCGCAGACACCGATGCCGATGTAGAAATCGCCGGTGAGCGGAAACTTGATGGAGGCGCCGGCGGGTTGGAGTTTACCGTCTTTGCCAGTGACGAATGCGTAGACAAAGTCGCCGCGCTTTTCAATGCGAACGGTTTCAGGGGCGGAGATGTTGGACTCGACTTCTTGCGTGTTTGAGCCGGCGGGGTCGCGGAATTGCAGCGCGGTGAGGCCGCTGCCGTGGACGGCTACGTCGGCAGAGCGCGAGTTGCCGTCGAGCGATTGGCGGATCATGAGAACGGCCTTGCGATGGGAATTGCCGCCGGTTCCGCTGAGGGCGATGCTTGCGGTGAGGGCAACGTCTCCGGAGACTTTCTTCCAGGCGAAGTGAAAGTCGTCGATGCCGAACCACATGTTCTCACCGCTTCCGGTGAGGGTGTAGATCCCTTTTGCAGCGTCGAATTCCGCGGAGCCGGGGTGGAGCACGGCGCCTACGTCCTGATGGCCCTCAAAGATTCCTAGCTGTTGGGAGAGAGCGCCGGGTGCGGCTGCGGCAAGAATGGACATTGCGAAGACACCGATGTAGGCAAGTTGAGAACGAGAATCAGCAATCATAAACAACCTCTCGCTACGCGAAAAGATAACTGCGTACGACGGGTACGAGGATAACTCATTCGGTCCCACGGCGTTTCGGAATTCGTCAGAGTGAGTTAGATGCCGAGGCGGGATTTGAGAATGCGGACGCGGTCACGGGCGACGGGGATTTGCGTGTGCTGCGCATCTTTGAGCGAGAGAATGACTTTGCCGGCGAACCATGAGTTGACTTCGTGGATCCAATCGACGTTGACCAGGGCGGAGCGGTGAATGCGCAGGAAGCGCGCTGGGTCGAGGCGGCGCTCGAGCTCGGCGATGGTCTGATCGACGGAGTGGCGGCGGCCTTCAACGACGGCGTATGTGAGCTTGTCATGCGCGATGAAGTGGGTGACGGCGTCAAGGTCGAGGAAGGAGATGCGCTCGCCGACGCGGGAGGCGATGCGGCGGGGGTAATCGCGCTGCTGGCTGTGGAGCGATGCGGCAAGCTGCTCGAGGAGGAGGGTCGGGTCGCGCTGCCAGTCGGACTTGGGGATGGGGCGAAGGCGGCCGAGTTTCTTGAGGGCACGGGCGAGTTGCGCGGTTTCGATCGGCTTGACGAGGTAGTCGATGGAGTTGACTTCGAAGGCGCGGAGTGCGTACTCGTCGTAGGCGGTGGTGAAGATGACGAAGGGCTGCACGGTGAGGCGCGCGAGCAGATCGAATCCGTTGATGCCGGGCATTTGAATGTCGAGGAAGAGCACGTCGATGGGCGCGGCGGATGCGTTGTTGAGATCGGCGAGGGCACGGGCGGGATCGGTGGCGGTGGCAACGATTTCCAGATTGTCGAAGCTCGCGAGGAGGCGCGTCAGGCGCTCGATGGCGAGCGGCTCATCGTCGACGAGATAGGCGCGGAGCGGAGCGGCTTCCATAGGCAATTACCTTATGCGCGGATGTTACACGGGAAACGCGATGCGGACCACGGTCTTCTCGTTTTCTCGCGTAACTTCGAGTTGGCTGGCGGAACCATAGAGCAGCTCAAGACGGGCGATGAGATTGCCTAGACCGTGCTCAGGGGTGATGGCGTCGAGGGAAAAGCCGGGGCCGTCGTCGATGACTTCGAGATGGATGCGGCCGGATTCAATGCCGCCGGTGATCCGGAGGTCTGCGCCCTCGGTGCGCTGCGCGACGACGTGCTTCACGGTGTTTTCAACCAGCGATTGCAGTGCGAGCGGAGGGACTTTGACGGCATCGAGCGATGGGGGGACGGAGATGTCATAGCGGATGCGCGCACCGAAGCGGGTCTTCTCGATTTCAAGATAGTCGCGAACGATTTTCAGTTCCTGGCTGAGAGGGACGAGGCCGCTTTGATGGGCGTTGAGCGAGAAGCGAAGCAAGGATGCGAGCTTGCCGACGGTATCTTCGGCGCGGACCGGGTCAGATGGAATGAGCGCGGCGATGGAGTTGAGGGTGTTGAAGAGGAAGTGAGGATGGATGCGCGATTCGAGCGAGGAGAGCTGGGCTTCGGCGAGGAGTTTGTAGGCGCGCTCCTGTTCGACCTGGCGCGTGCGCAACTCAAGCGTAGCGGCCTGGAGTCTGAAGCGCAGCGTCTCATAGGTGGTGAGGGTGAGACCGATCATGAGGTTGATGACGATGGCGAAGGGCAGCGAGGCGTGGGCTTCAAACCAATACTCACTTCGCGGATTGATGCCCACGAGTTGCAAGACCATGGCGGCAGCAAAGGTGCCAGCGGTGGCTGTGCAGATGAGCACAAGCGCATAGACGACGACGGAGAATCGCCGGAGTTTATCGTTGAAGCGATGGCCGATCCAGTTAAGGAGAATCATGGATGGGACGCCAATCATGACGGTGTAGATGAACGCTCCGACGATCTGAGTGCCGCCGTGCGAGAGGCGGATGTGACCCAGGGAAAGGAAGATCAAGACAATGACAACTGTGGCGCCGCAGATGGTCCAGATGGCTCGCAGGAGCATTGCGGTGGGACCGCGAGGGGTCCGCGGATCGTCGGCGGAGACGGGAACTTGCGGATTGAGCTGAATGTTCATAGCTGGAAGCGAACTCCCACGGATGTGGCCGTGGAGTAGGGTGTTGCGCCGTACTCCGATTTTGGGCTACCCACCGGAATCTCCATGTGGAGATAAGTCGAGAAGCGATTGCCGAAGCGGCGATTGGCGTCGAAGATGGCCGTGAAGCTGCGGTCGTTGAGGTTGGCGACGGCGGCGGCGGAGAGATCCCACTGCTTCCAGCCGGGTAACTCGCGCAGACGGTTCTTATATGCGGTAAGAAATGCATAATGCTGGCGGCCGTTGAGTGGATAGAGGGTCACGTCTTGATAGTAGGGGATGTTGGGCGGGGTGTAGAACTCGCCGATGAACGTGATGCCGGATGCGGTGGTGTATTTGGCGCCGATCAATATCGCCTCATGCTCGCGCCAGGCGGCTTCGCCGTGGATCTCCAGCGCCTCGCCGAGGACACGGGTGAAGGTGAGACCGCCGAAGGCATCGCCGCCGCGATCGTCGCCGGCGATGAGCGAAGTATCGAATCCATGCACCAGAACGTTATACCGGAAGGCCGTGGTGTCATGCAGGTTGGCTGACGCGGGAGCGAGCGCGGCCGTGGACCAGGCGAGCGTGAAGGCGTTGGGGCCGTGGACGTAATCGGCTTTGACCATGTCGCGGCCTTCATTGAGATTGAGGCGGTCGGTGGGATTGGTGGGGATGCGGGGCGGATCGAGAACGCCGGCGGCGGTGAAGGCGTAGCCGGTGCCCCAGCGCACGATTCGGCGGCCGGCCATGAAGTCGAAGTCTCCGGCGGAAAGACCGGCGTAGGCTTCTTTCACGCGTAACTGGGTAAAGGTGTCAGTGTAAGTGTCCGCGAGTCCAACGAGGCTGGAGGCGAGGGTCCAGCGCTGTTGATAGCGGAACGTGAACGACGGCTCGAGCAAGACCTGGTTGAGGACTTTGGGGATGGGAACCTGGAGATTGCTGTAGAGTGTGGCGTCGTCAATGAGGGCGAGGGAGTAGCGGAAGTCGTGCTTCGGCTCGGAGGGCGGATCATCCTGCGCGGGCGGGTCCTGCGCCACAAGGTGAATCGAGGCGGCGAGGAGGAACGGGATGAGGAGGCGTAGTTTCATGGTTTGGTTGAATCGGTGGAGCGAGGCGGTTGAGTTTCTTGCTTCCCACCCTAGCCGCAAAGACAACAACGCGGCGAGGGTGGGGCACCCGATGAGCTTTCTCGTTTCCCAGGTCTCAAAAGCGAGACCTGGGGCACCCGCAAGAACAACCGCAGGTCCTTCGACTCCGCTACGCTCCGCTCAGGATGACAATTCCGAGAGAGGAGCGCGGTCAACAGCTCAGAAGCGGTCGGTTCTTCCCTGGTAGAAGAGTTTGTCGGGTAACTCGCGGGGAGCTATGCCGGAGTATTCAAGAACGCTGTGCGAGTTATGGCGAATTTCGTCGTAGAGGGTCATGCGGTGAAGCTGACTTTTACCGCCGATACTCAGGTACTCGTCGAAAGTGGCGGACTTGATGTGCTTGCCGGAGGTGAGATAAAACTCGGCCTTGACGGGGCGGGCGTCTTCGGCACGTACCCAGAAGAGGATGCGCTGGTAGGTTGCGCCCTTGCGCTTGGCGGCGAGGTCGAGGACGTTGCATTGGTCAGCACCGACTTTTTCTGTGCGGACGAATGTTGGGGTGTAGTCGGCGGCATAGTTGGTGCGGGCCACGTCGCCATTGGAGGCATCGCCGGAGAGACGTTCGAGGGGCGTGATGCGAACGGGACGGCTGGTGTCAGGGAGAAAAATCCACATGTCGTCGCCGAGCATGAGCAGGTGCTGGCCTTTTTCACGCGGGCTTAGGAACTCGACGTAGGTCTTCTCGGTTCCCTTTTGCGAGACCTCGTAGAGTTTCTCCTCGTCGGCCTTGTCCGACTCGTAGTTGGTGATTTTGACGTGCAGCACATAGGACGGCCAGCCGTTGCGAAATGTGTCGGCGCGTTTGAGGATGGATTCGGCGTCGGGCGTGGTGGTTGGGGTTGCGGCGTGGCAGACCAGCGCACAGGTGACGAGAAAGCCGACGACGAGGACGATCAGGAACGTTCGGAGAATGCAGTTGATGTTAGACATGAGCGAGTGCCTCCGCAATTTGTAGCCGGGATGCGCGGATCGCCGGGAGAATGGATGCGAGCGCCAGCGAGACGATGACCAGGATGGATGAGCCGATCATCAGACTGGGAACGTGCATGACGCGAAAGGTCATGGGGACGGTGGTCCCGGGGGGCGCCGGCAGATGAATGCCGGCGTGATTGATGAGGACGCCGAGCAGGTTGCCGCCGGCGACGCCGACGACTGCGCCGAGGAGGCCAAGCAGCGTGGCTTCAATGACGAACAGAGCCATGATCCAGGAGCGCGGCGTGCCCATGGCGAGCATGGTGCCGATTTCGCGGGTGCGCTCGAACATTGCCATCAGCAGCGTATTCACGCTGGACATGAGCACCATGAAGAAGACGATNNAGGTGCTGGGGCTGGCCGTTGAGTTGCGGAAGCATCTGGGCGGCGACGAGGTCAGTGTTATCGGTGTTATCGAGGCCGACAACGAGGTTGGTAACTCGATTGCTTTGCAGCAGGCGCTGCGCGGAGGGAAGCGTGATGCGGAGATAGCGGTCGTCCATCTCCTTGAACCCGGTGTTAACGATCCCGACGACCTGCACATCGATGCCGTTGAGCGCGCCGTCCGAGGTGACAGCGAGCAGGGTGAGGCCGTCGCCTGGCTTGACGCTCATGGAGCGCGCAACGCCGGCGCCGATGAGGGCCTCGATCTCGCCGCCTGACTTGGAGTCGAGATCGCGTCCCGCGTCGAGGTGCGGCGTGAAGCCGAGGCTTTGTTCGGCAACCGGATCGACGGCGCTGCCCATGAAGACGGAGGATTTGACTCCGTTTGAAAGCATGCCGTTGAACTCGATGCGGGGCGCAATGCCGCGCACGTGGCCGCCTGTGGAGACAGACGCTGCGACCTGGCGCCAGTTGTCGATGCCGGTGTCGAGGACGTGCTTTTCTTCGCGATTGAAGTGCTCGGCGGTGAATATCTGGATGTGGCCGAGGCCGTCGTTGATGGTGCTTTCGCGCAGTCCCCAGAACATGCGGGCAAAGAAGCCGCCGACGAGCAGCAGGCCGGTCACGCCTCCGCCAACCATGATGAGGGTCATGATGGTGCGGCGGCGATTGCGGAAGACGTTTCTAAAGGCTAAGAGTAAGAACTTGCCCATGACTTAGGCCCTCCTTTGGAGCTTGAGTAAATGCGGATGAGTCGTACGATTTATTGGCGCTGGAACCAACCGACGTGAGCGAGTCGGAAACGACCTGGCCGTCAGTGAGGCGAACGATGCGGTCGGTGTGCTCGAGCAGGCGGGCATCGTGCGTGGAGAAGATGAAGGTGAGGCCGAGGCGGCGGTTGAGATCGTGCATGAGGTCGATGAGCTGGGTGGCATTTTTGGTGTCGAGGTTGGCGGTGGGCTCGTCGGCGAGCACCAGGGCCGGACGATGAACGATGGCGCGGGCTACGGCGACGCGCTGACGTTCGCCGCCGGAGAGCAGATCGGGGCGATGGCTGGCGCGGGCGGTGAGGCCGACGCTTTCAAGGGCAGCGGCTACGCGGGTGCGGCGCTCGGCTGCGGAGACGCCCTGGACCAACAGCGGGAATTCGACGTTTTCAGCCGCGGTGAAGACGGGGATGAGGTTGAAGGTCTGAAAGACGAATCCGATTTTGACGCGGCGGAGGGCGGTGAGGCGCGACGGGCTGAGTTTGGATGTATCGACACCCTCGATGAGGATGCGGCCGGAGGTGGGCTGGTCGATGCAACCGATGAGGTTGAGCAGCGTGGACTTGCCGCTGCCGCTGGGGCCGGCGATGGCCAGGAACTCGCCGGGGGCGACGTGGAGGCTGGCGTTGCTCAGGGCGCTGACAAAGCTATGGTCAAGTGGGAAGTTTCGGGTGACTGCTTCGACGCTGACAAGTTCAGGCATGGGCGGTCCCTTTCGTGAGGTTTCTTCTGCAGTTTGGAAGATAGACCCGACACGGCGGAAAAACGCGGGGTTTTGGACGAGGGGTGGGATTTGCGGATGAAGCGTTGGAATTGGCGGATGAATGGGAGAGGCCGGGACTAAGGGACTGAGGGACT
>PMWR01000263.1 GCA_003166055.1 Acidobacteriaceae bacterium | reverse complement strand
CTCATGCAGCCGGCGCAGGAAGAGGTGGCGCGGGTGTTGGCCGGGCTCGCGCTTGAGGGGCGCGCGCTGGCCGATCCTGGGATTCCCGTAGCGGCCAATGTGACCGGGGGCCTGGTGACGACTGCCGACGCCGCGCGCGAGGCGCTGATCCGGCAGGTTACCGGAGCGGTTCGCTGGGTGGATTGCATTCATGCGCTGCTGGCCGCGGGGGCGAACCAGTTCATTGAGGTTGGGCCGGGCAAGGTTCTTTGCGGGCTGCTGCGCCAGATCGATCCGGACCGGAGTGGGCTGAATGTGGAAGATGGCGCGAGCCTGGAGGGTACGCTGGCGGCTTTGGCGGAAGGGTAGCCGGCACGGTCGGTGATCGATATTCCGATGCGCTCACGCTGGTTTGGGCTTTTCTGTGTCCTTCAGCAGTTGTTCGGAATGCCGGTGGGCGTTCTGCGAGTGCTCGACAGCTTGTTTGCTGAGCTCGTGAGCGGTGAGATGGTCTTCTTTGCCGTGGGCGGCAGCGGCGGCGGCGTGGGCGTGCGCTGCCAGGTTGTGTAGTTCTGCTGCTTGGCCGTGCGAACTCTGGGGCATGGTGTTCTCCTGGCTGTTGGATGCAAACCAACGGGACAGGGTCGTTGCAGAGGTTCGCAGACTCGCTGGCTTGCCGGGCAGCTCGCTACGGTCCCAGATACAGTTCTTCGCCCGGTGGCGAGAAATTGATGGTGTGCGTCTTGGGGTCGTAATCGAGGTTGAGGGCGCCGCTCTTGCGGCCATTGATCAGGACGGCGACCAGCAGGACGTTGCCGTACATGCGAGCGGCGGCAATTTTATGGCTCTGGATGACGCCATACTCGTTATCCGGACTGGTCCTGCTCCAGTCGCCCTGGAAGCGGGAAAAGGGATAGGTACCGGTCTGGTTTGGATGCTGCTGCCAATTCTTATCGTGAATCCAGATTCCGTAGGCTTTGGACAGATCGTTCTGTTCAACCGCGGTGAGGAAATTGTTGACCGCCGAACGCCCCAGCAGGTGATTGTTCCAGTTCCAGGGCCAGTCGACCGGCATGCCGGCAATCAGCCACCAACCCACAAACAGCACCACCAGCAACCCCGCGCCACTGTAAATTGCCATACGGCGGCGGCGGTCGCGCCTTTCGTCAAATACTGGAGCGTCGAGCAAGGTCATGGCGATTGTTCCTCGGAAACAGTTGTCAGTTATAAGTTGTCAGTTGTCAGTCGTCGGTCGTTACCGACTTGCCACTGTCTGGTTAGACACCGAAAACAGATGCTGGGTTCCCAGCGCAGCTTCGGCGCATTCATTCGATCAGGAGAACGGACAACTTACAACTGATAACTTACAACTGACAACTGACTTTAATCCCTCGTATACGTCGTTTGCTTCTTCTCTTCCTGGCGTTCAAGCGCCAGCTCAATGAGGCGCGTGATCAGGCCGGTGTAGGAGAGGCCCGTTGCTTCCCAAAGCTTGGGGTACATGCTGATCTTGGTGAAACCGGGCATGGTGTTGACTTCGTTGAGAAAGATGCGCCGTTTGCCATCGGGTTCCATCAGGAAGTCGACACGCGCAAGGCCGGCGAGATCGCAGGCACGGAAGGCGGCAATCGCCATTTCGCGCACTTGCTTTGACTCTGCGCGGGTAAGCGTGGCCGGAATCACAGGCACTGAGCCCTCTGAAAGGTACTTGGCCTCGTAGTCGTAAAACTCCTTACCGGGAATGATTTCACCGACCACGCTCGCCTTGGGCTCATCGTTGCCCAGCACGGCAACTTCGAACTCCCTCGCCTTGGCCTTTTTGCCACCAACGCCATGCTCCACCACCAGCTTGCGGTCGTATTTTGCGGCGAGGGCCAGCGCGGGGCCCAGCTCTTTGCGGTCATGGACCTTGCTGATGCCGACCGATGAGCCCAGGTTGGCCGGCTTCACGAAGACCGGGTACTTGAGCGTCCCTTCAACGCGCGCAATCGCTTTGCGCGGCGACTTCTGCCACTCGGTGCGCAGCAGCGTCACATGCTTGACGATGGGCAGCTTTGCCTCGACGAACAGGCGTTTCATCAAGTCTTTGTCCATGCCGGCGGCGGAGCCGAGGACGCCGGAACCGACATAGGCGATGCCGGCCATCTCGAACAGGCCCTGGATGGTTCCATCTTCGCCAAAGGTGCCGTGGAGGACGGGAAAAACGACATCGAGGGACTGGCCATCAAGCGCGGCGTGGCTGTCGATGGCCGACGGCGCGGCAACGCTGAGCGCAGCCATTACGGGCGATTCGCCGTGCTCGGGAGTGACGTTCGCCGGCGCGGAGCCTTCGAGCAGCCCCACCGCCGCGCCGGAGGTAAGCCAGTGTCCGGACTTGTTGATCGCAATGGGCACCACGTCGAACTTCTTGCGATCGATTGCCTTCAATACCGAGGCCGCCGAGAGCAGCGAGACTTCATGTTCGCCGCTCCGCCCGCCAAACAAAATCCCTACGCGCAGTTTTTTTGCCATTCCGTCTCAATTGTAGAATGCGAATCTGAAGCGGCAGAGTATCCCGGATCGACCAATCTGGTCGGAACGGGATGAGAACCCGGCAGGAATTTGGGCAGCGTGCACCCATTCAAAGCCTGGCAGTCAATACCACCGTTGCCCGTGAATGAGCGGTGTTACCCTTGGAATCAACGTACAGCCTGAGACGCTTAGGGTTTACGCAAATCGCGCTCGAGCGATCCGTGTGACCTTTGGCGCGCCAGAGAGGGACCCTCGTGACAATGGAAGCATCTTCAGAGCCGGCCCAGACAGGGGGCGTGGCCTCGCAAACTTCTTCAATGGGCCGGTTGCTCCTGATCAGCCTGGCGGCCCTCTATCTTGAAATCGTTCTGATTCGCTGGCTTGGCACTGAAGTCAAGATTTTCGCGTTCTTTCAAAATCTGTCGCTGATCGTATGTTTTCTGGGATTTGGCGTCGGTTGCTTCAGTTCAAGCAAACGCGGCAGTGTCCTGCCGTCTTTGGCTGCTATAACCACATTGGTCGTTGCCGTCAGCCTTCCTTTCAAGCCGTGGCACGACATCCTGCAAACCATGTCGTCCGTTCTCTCATTCACGACGGACGCACAGTTGTGGGGAACCATCAGGGTCGCCTCATCGTCGTATTACCAGTTTCTGGCTGTCTCGTTGTTGATCGTTTCCGGATTCATGCTGCTGCTGGTAATGATCATGATTCCTCTTGGCCGTTGGATCGGGTATTACCTTGAAACGGCATCGAATACTGTGACGGCATATTCGGTCAATCTGCTGGGCAGCCTGGCCGGCATCTGGCTCCTCGCCATTCTTGCCTTTTTATGGCTTTCTCCTCCATATTGGTTCACCGTAGCCTTCGTCCTGATCCTGTTGGCGCAGCCTTTTTCCTGGCGCTCGACTCTCATAGCCTGTGCTCTGCTGGCCATTACTCTATTTGCTCTGAGGCCAGCGAATGGTAACTCGGTCTACTGGTCTCCGTACCAGAAGCTAACAGTTACAGACATCGGCAACCAGCAATACATGATCGACGTAAACAACGAGGGTTACATGTCGATCGCCAATGTTACCCCCGGGTTCATGGCGAACAACCCGCAACTCGCGAGCATTTATAAGGACAGTTCTTATGACAGCCCCTTTCAGTTCGCCAAGAGCGCAAATCGCGTGTTAGTTGTCGGATCCGGGGCTGGCAACGACGTTGCCGCAGCGTTACGGCATGGGGCCGCACAAGTCGATGCGGTGGAGATCGATCCGTTGATTTCCACATTGGGAATGCGTCTCCATCCTGAACAGCCGTATGCATCGCCAAAGGTCCATCTGATCACCAACGACGCCAGGAACTTCATGCGTCAGTGCCAGACCAAGTACGACATCATCATCTTTGGGTTGCTTGACTCACACACCGAGTTTTCCGGCTATAGCAATATGCGGGTGGATAACTATGTGTATACCGAAGAATCGTTCCGCGAAGCCCAACGGCTCCTGAGTCCGGACGGAATATTGGTTCTGAAGTTTGAGGTGAGACAACCCTGGACGTGGATTGGACAGCGATTCTACTCGATGTTGAGCCACATTTTTCCGCATCCGCCTTTGACTTATTACTCTCCACAAATGGGCGCCCTGGCCCATGCAACGGTTTTCATCGAGTCGAATTCTTCCTCCCTTTGGGAAGAAAGTCACAGCGCGGAGAGGTCGGCATTTTTGAATTCTCGCCCGCCTGTATTTCCACTGACGCTCGACAACGCCCCGCCCCCCACAACGGACGACTGGCCCTACGTTTATCACAATTGGCATTCCATCCCGCGAGCCTATTTCACCGTGTCCGCGGTGATACTGGCCATGGCGCTCTATCTGTGTCAGCCCTTTTTCAGTTGGAAGGAAACAGGCACCTGGCAGTTCTTTCTGCTCGGTGCGGGATTTCTGCTGATGGAGACTCAACTGGTAAGCCGCCTCGCCTTATATTTCGGAACAACCTGGCTGGTGAATTGCATCGCTCTAACCGGCATTCTCACCGTTCTGCTTTTCTCGAATGTCTATGTGGAATTCAAGCGCCCAGGAAACCTGAGCATCTACTTTGCCTTTTTGTGCGCAACCCTGATAGCCAACTATGCGATCCCCTGGAGCCGGGTGCCTGGATCGGGAATATCTGTGGGCGTTCTGATCTGCGCTGCCTACTGCGTACCGATTTTCTTTGCGGGAATCATCTTCACTGAGAGTTTCCGCCGCTTCGGTGGGCGAAGCAAAGCCTTCGGTGCGAACATGCTTGGCGCAGTCGCCGGGGGCCTGGCGCAAAACCTGTCCTTCATCTTCGGCATGAAGGCATTGTTGCTCATCGCAGCCGCCGTGTATGGTGGCGCGGCGCTTCTTCAAGCGATGAAGCCCCGGCGATTGCCGGCTTGAAACCGGCGGGCATGAAAAACGAGTTCAGGCTGAAAGCCGACTGCTTGCAGAGCGAATTCCCACTCACAGGATCTTTTTCCCAAACGCCGAACAGGCAAGCTCGACGGCGAGGTCGGCGGTGCGGTTGTGCTCGTCGATCACCGGGTTCACTTCGACGATTTCGAAGCTCAGCAGGCGGCCGTGGTCGGCGATGATCTCCATGGCCAGGTGGGCTTCGCGGTAGGTGGCGCCGCCGCGCACCGGTGTGCCCACGCCCGGCGCGTCTTCGGGGTCGATCCAGTCCATATCCAGCGAGACGTGATAGCCCGCCGTCCCGCGGCCCGCGGCGCGCAACGCCTCTTCCATCACCGTGCGCATGCCGCGCTCGTCGATGTCGCGCATGGTGTAGACTTCGGCCACGCCGGCGCGGCGAATGTTTTCGCGCTCCGCGGAGTCGATGTCGCGCAAGCCTATCAGCACCGTATTCTCCGGCGCCATCTTCGGCGAGAAGCCGAAGATAGTCCCCAGCGGCTCCGGCCCCAGACCCAGCAGCGCCGCCAGCGGCATCCCGTGCACGTTCCCGGAGGGGGAAGTTTCCGGGGTATTGATGTCGGAGTGGGCATCGATCCAGATGACTCCGATCTTCTGGCCCCTGCGCCGGTAAAACTCGGCCACGCCGGAGACCGAACCCGCCGCCAGCGAGTGGTCGCCGCCCAGCACCAGCGGGGTCATCCCCTCTTCCAGGGTCTTGACTACCGCCTCGGCGGTGCGCGTGCAGGTCTCGGCGATTTCGGTGAGATAGCGCGCTGTCTTGTCGCCGGAGGCCCGGGTTTCGGCGATCTCGACGCGAATGTTGCCCCCATCCGTCACCTGGTGGCCCAGCGACTCAAGGCGCCTCTCGAGGCCCGCCACGCGCATCGCGGACGGCCCCATGTCGACCCCGCGGCGGCTGGCCCCCATGTCCAGCGGAACCCCGATCACGCGTATCCGGCGCGTGGGCAGCGCCTGTGTGCCGCCGTGCAGTAACTGGGAAGCAATTCGGTCCTCGGCATTCTTCGTCATGCGAACTTCTCCTGCTCATTGAATCGTAGCGGGACGAACCTCATGCGCGCCGATCGAGATGGTCAAGATGAACCAGTCCGGACTTCACCGGCAACGATAGGATGCGAATGGGCCATCGGTATCCCCCAAAATGGCTATTAAATCAGATTTACCTGGGAGTAAGATTAGTACGCATTGATTTTCGGAAGATTCCGCTTGCGCATTGATTCCGGATTGTTTTTTCATGCTTGATCGAGCCTGTGCGATGGATGAATTGAATCTCTTTTGCCAGGACGGCAGGAAGTGAATGAAACAAGGCAACCTTGACCTGATGTTCCCGATGCGTCTGATTGCGGCAGTTGCGGTCATGCTCAGCTTCGGCACGGCCAGGGCGGAGCCGGCGGCTCCACTCACGACGCTGCGGGCCATCCACGCAATCTCCAACGACGACGCGCGCAAGCCAATTCCCGTCGACTTTGAAGCCACGGTCGGCTTTTCGCGCGGCTATGAGAACCTGCTGTTTGTGCAGGATGGCGATACGGCCATCTTTGTTCGGCCTCCCAACGGCACCCAACTGGATCCCGGCGACCGCATTGAGGTGCGCGGCAGAATGCAGGCGAGCTTCCGTCCCCTGGTGATTGCCAACAGCATAACCCTGTTGCACCACGGCGCTCCTCCCAAGCCCCTGCCCGCCACCTTCGACGATCTGATTCGCGCCAGAGACGACTCGACGATGGTCACCATCCATGCCATCGTGCGCGCCGCGGACCTGGTTGCCTCCGGTGGCACTCCCCCGGTGCTCAGTGCCCGCCTCCAACTGCTTACAGAGGGTGGGCACTTCGAAGCCAACGTGAACAGCAACGATGATGAAGCCCTCAAAAGCCTGCTGGATTCCGAAGTCGAAATCACCGGCGCCGCCGCCGGAAAGTTCGACGACAAAATGCAGCAGACCGGCGTTGTGCTCTACGTCCCATCCCTCGACGACATCAGGATCTTGAAGCACGCGGCCGCAGATCCCTGGACTCTCCCCGTAACGCCCATGGACCGTGTTCTTTTCCTCTATCACATGAATGACCTCACACCCAGGGTGCGGATTCAGGGAACCATCACGTATTACCAGCCGGGCTCCGCCATCGTGCTCCAGGACGGTCGCAAAAGCATGTGGATCGCAACCCACACCAGGGAGCCCATGCGGATTGGTGACCGGGCGGACGCGACCGGCTTTCCCGATGCCCATGAACGCCTTCTTACCCTCACGGATGGCGAAATCCTGGATAGCCATATCCAGGCTCCCATCACACCGCAATCCGCGAATTGGCACCAGTTGGCCTACTGGAGCAGCAACTCTCCCGATGGCCACCTCTACGACCTGGTTTCCATTGAAGCCCAGGTGGTCACCGCGGTGCGGGAAGCGACGGAGGACGAGTACATTCTTTCTTCGGATGGCCGGCTGTTCACGGCCACCTACCGGCACCCGCCGGCAAACGCCGGGCTGCTTCCCATGAAACAGATTCCCCAGGGGTCTATCATCCGGGTCACGGGCATCTGCATGATTGTCGATGCCAACACAATCAGTCCCGGCGAGGAAGTGCCTTTTAACGTGCTTTTGCGCTCCTTCGACGACGTCGCCGTGATCGCCGAGCCGTCGTGGCTCAACACGGAAAACCTGACACGCGTGGTCTCCGTTTTGCTGGTTGTAGTGATTGCGTCGGTCTTCTGGGGCGTAACACTGAAAAGGAAGGTGCGGCGCCAGACCGCTGCCTTGTCGGCACGCATTGAAGCGGAGGCGGCTCTGGAACGCCGGATGGCTCAACTTGAGCAGCGGCGGAGCCGGATTCTCGAGGACATCAACGGCTCCCGGCCGCTGGCGGAAATCCTGGAAGAGATCACTGAAATGGCCTCCTTCGGGCTCGACGGCGACCCTTGCTGGTGCCAGGTTACCGACGGAGCGCGCCTGGGGAATTATCCGTCGAACTCGGAATCCATGCGGGTAGTGCGCGCCGATATTCCCGCGCGCAGCGGGCCGCCGCTGGGCACCCTCTTTGCGGGCTTCGCTCCAGGGACTCATCCTGATCCCGCTGAGACAGACGCGCTCAGTGTCGGCTGCCGACTGGCTTCTCTGGCCATCGAGACCCGGCGGCTTTACTCCGACCTGCTCCACCGCTCGGAGTTCGACCTGCT
>PMWR01000173.1 GCA_003166055.1 Acidobacteriaceae bacterium | reverse complement strand
GACCTGGAAGCCGAACGCCAGCGCGCCGTCGACGAGCATCTCCCACAGATCTACTCCGGCCACTGCCGTTTGCTCACCCAAGTTGAAATCGGCAGGAATCTTGCCGCCGGCCTGCCCTACGCCGTCCGCCTCAAAATCGAAGACCACCCCCTCCGCTTCCACGACCTGGTACGCGGCCCAGTCGAGTTTGCTGCCGACGCAGTCAGCGACCCGGTTCTCGTCCGCTCGGCAAGCGGCGTCTCCGCGGGCATTCCTGTCTACAACTACGTCGTCACCATCGACGACGCGCTGATGCAAATCACCCACGTCATTCGCGGCGACGACCACATCTCCAACACCCCCAGGCAGGTCGCCATCTACCAGGCCTTCGGCTGGCCCGTGCCCGAGTTCGCCCACCTCTCCACGATTCTTGGCCCCGATCGCGAACGTCTTTCCAAGCGCCACGGCGCAACCTCCATCTCCACCTTCCGCCAGATGGGCTACCTGCCTGAAGCCATGGCCAATTACCTGGCGCTGCTTGGCTGGGGCGCGGAAGACGGCAAATCCGAGACCTTCACGCTGGCCGAACTCGCTCCCATCTTTACGCTCGGGCGCGTCACTCCCTCCCCCGCCGTCTTTGACTTCGACAAGCTCAACTGGCTCAACCGCCATTACCTCAAGAAGGCCGACCCGGAGCGCATCGCCAAGCTCGCAGAGCGGCAGTTTTGCCAGTACCGGCCCGACATCTTCCCGCTCTGGACGTCCTCCGAGCTCTATACCGCCGAAACGCTTTCGTACCTTGAGAGCCTGAACCCTCCCATTCATCCCAACGTTCTCTCCAACGCCCTCATTACACTCAGAAAAGAGTGGTTCGCGCGTCTGCTTGCGCTGCTGGTCCCGTCAGTCGATCACCTTGATCAGCTCCCGATGCGGGCCGCGCCAATCCTCGGCTTCGATCCCAACTCCGCGCGCGCCAACCCTGAAAACGTGGCCATCCTCGCCTCCGACTCCACGCGCACCGTGCTCGGAGAGCTTGCCAACCGCGCCCGCGCTCACGCCGACATCATTAGCCCCGCCGATTTCAAAGCCTGGATCAACGACATCAAAGCTGCAACCGGCATCAAGGGTGAAGCACTCTACCATCCCGTCCGCATCGCCCTCACCGGCTTCCACTCCGGCCCGGAATTCGACAAAATCATCCCGCTGATCGAAGACGGCGCGGCGCTCGGCCTCGCCATTCCCAGCGTTCGCGAAAGGATCGAGCAGTTCGTCGGAGTCTAGCCGCCATGAACGACATCTTCTGGATCAAAGGCGACCCACCCGCACCACTCGCCATCGTGCTTCGCCCCCATGGCGGCGACCGGCTTGAAGACGAACTGCTCCGCATGAAGAACGCCGGCATCCAAACCGTTGTGTCGCTTCTTGAAAAGTACGAGGCCGCATTCCTTGAGCTGACCGACGAAGCCCGCGTTGCCAGGAAGGCCGGACTCTATTTCCTCTCGTTCCCCATCCCCGACACGCAGATTCCCTCTGACCCGGCCGCCTTCGAGACCTTTATCAAGTACCTTGCCAGTCGCCTCCGCGCCGGCGAACACATTGGCGTTCATTGCCGCGGCAGCATCGGCCGCTCCACCATTACCGCGGCCTGCGCGCTGATTCATCTCGGCTGGTCGCCGCGGGAGGCATTGTTCGCCATTGCGGCGGCGCGCGGCTGCGCTGTTCCCGACACCCAGGAACAGGAAACCTGGATCCTCAACTACCAGCCCAGACCATGAGTGCCAATCCGCAGGCCCCCTTTTTCGACGGCAGCTTTCCCCACACGTGGCAAGCTGAAATTCTCCCCGCCCGTCCGCTGATTCTGCCCGCGCGCCACTTCGTCTACCCCCGCCACGCCGAAGAAGTAGAACGTGGAGCGTTAGAAGTCCTAGTCCGCCCCGTCGCGGAATCAGGTACAAAGCTGGGTGCCCCCGGTCCGGGGTCCCCGCGGACAGGTCTTCGTCCGGGGGGTGGTGATCCCTCGCACTTGGGGACCGGGGATAGCGAGATCCCCCGTCCGCAGTCTCCGCAACCCCAAGAATTCCTAGCCACCTGCGCCCTCGGCTTTCGCGACCCGTTAGTTCCCACCGGCCTCTGGTCCGCGCCCAATCCAGACGAAATCTGCGCCGTCTCCGGCGGCTACGCCTACATCATTTGCACGACGGCCCCCGAGCGATTCACCATGATCGAGTACCGGCCAGTCCTTCAACTTCTTCCAGTCCCAGCCGAGAACCTTCTGCTCTTCGTCGGCCACCATTCCATCCTTGCCTGGGGCGCAAACGGCCAAGCCTGGCAATCCGAAAAACTCTCCGACGAAGGCCTCACTCTGGCAGACATGGACGGCCCCATCCTTCACGGCCTAGGCTGGAATCTGATGACCGACAAGGAAACCCCGTTTGCACTCGATCTAAAAACCGGCCTGCTGAAAAGCTGAGAGCCAATTAGTACAACGGTTGTAGATCGGATATTCCGGAGGGAGCAGGGGGTTTTAACCCCCTGGAAAAAGGCGAATTCACGTGGCCTTTAGGCCCGGGCCTTTGCCTCTTTCCCGAGAATTCAGTCAATTGCAACTGCAGTACTAGGACGCCGGTTCCGGAGGAATCTCTAAATCTTCCGCCTCGCCCAGCGTCAGTGATTCAGCCAGCCCTTGCCGCGCCAGCAGCGCCAATGCAATGAACAGGAAAACCTCCGGCACGTTCTCAACGACAGTGTTCGCCACCGAAGCCGCGAAGACCTCTATCCTGTTGTCGAATGTCACTCCGGCCTCCGCCCAGTTGAGAATGTCCCCTGCCGCCAGCGCAACCGCCGACGTGACAACCATCAGAACTGTTCCCAACTTCCTGTGTTCACTGGAAAGCGGTAGCACCATAGGCGTCTGCAAAAGACGCATCGCCGCGGGCATCAGCACCCACGCGACGCAGCCCACCGCCGCCATCGAAAACGGATAAAGAAAACCCTTGGAAGCCAAGACCGCCACGTATCGAAGAGAATTGGTCGCGGAAGCTGNNGAGCGCAAGCATCGCTCCCAACCCCGCCATGTACTTGATTGAAAACAGGAGGATCGCACGCCATTGGGTCGCAATCCCGCGCAGCGCCGCCCTCAGATCCGGCCGCTGTTCCTCAACGATCATCCCGACCATCTTTGCTGTAACCGCCAAGGCCAGCACAAACGCAACCACTTCAACAGCGTCTTTGACGAGACTCAGCGGAATCGAATAGATCACCGCTCGGTGCTGGAAGTCGCCCGCGTTATACGTAACAACATCGCCGCCCAGCACAGAATGATGATGCTCAGTGCTCAACCAGAGATAAATCCCGCGAATCCACATCTTCTGGAGCCGTCCGAGGATCAACGTGAGCACCGCCGCACAGGTGCACGGGACCCAGAGGATCAATTCGCTTCGAAGCAACTCAAAGCTCTTCCGGCAAAGTTCCTTCATAAGCAGCCCATTCTACGCCGGGTGCCCCTGGTCCCTCGCACTTGGGGACCAGGGCTAGCGACACCCCCCGCCGGTCATCTCCCCAGCCTCAGGAATTCCTAGCCACCTGCGCCCTGGGCTTTCGCATTCCCACCATTTTCGAGTTGCTTCCGCCGCTCCAAGCGCCTACATTTCTTTCTATGCAACCCAGCGACCGCCGCACCTTCCTCCGCCAGGCAGCCACTCTCGCCGGTGCCTTCTCCGCCAGCAGCCTCTTCAACCAGGCCCACGCCGCCGACTTCAACGCCGCCTCGCGCGCCATCGCCCATCTGGGCCCCGCCGACGTCGCCCAGAATGAAGACTTCTGGAGCCTCATCCAGCGCTCCTACTCGGTCAACCCCGACATCATCAATCTCAACAACGGCGGCGTCTCGCCCGCGCCCATCGTTGTGCAGCAGGCCGTCGAGCGCTACAACCAGCTCTCCAACGAAGGCCCGTCGTATTACATGTGGCAGATCCTCGACCAGGGCCGCGAACCCCTGCGCCAGAAGCTCGCCCACCTGGCCGGCGTCAAGCCCGACGAAATCGCAGTCGACCGCAACTCGACCGAAGCGCTCAACACCGTCATCTTCGGCCTGCCGCTCAAGGCCGGCGACGAAGTCATCGGCACCAGGCAGGACTACCCGCACATGATCCAGGCCTACCGCCAGCGCGTCGAGCGCGACGGCATCGTCTACAAACAGATCAGCTTCGACTTCCCCATTGAAGACGACGAGGCCATCGTCAAAGCCTACGAGCAGGCCATCACTCCGCGCACGCGCCTCATCCACGTCACGCACATGATCAACTGGGTCGGCCAGATCATGCCCGTCGCCAAGATCGCCGACATGGCCCATGCCCACAACATTGAAGTCATCGCCGACGGCGCGCATTCCTTCGGCCTGCTCGACTTCAAGATTCCCGATCTGCACTGCGACTACTTCGGCACCAGCCTGCACAAGTTTCTATCGGCGCCCATAGGCACGGGCATGATGTGGGTCAAAGCCGAAAAGGTCGAAAAGATCTGGCCGCTGGTCTGCAACGGCACGCCGCACTCAAGCGACATCCGCAAATTTGAAGACCTGGGCACGCGCAGCTTCCCCATCGAGCAGGGCATCGGTGAAGCCATCAATTTTCACGAGGGCATCGGCAGCGCGCGCAAGCAGCAGCGCATCCACTACCTCAAGAATTACTGGGCCAGCCGCGTGCAAACCGTCGCCAAAGTCAAACTGCACACCTCGCTCGATCCGCGCTACTCCTGCGCCATCTGCGGTGTCAGCATCGACGGCATGACACCCGGCCAGCTAGCCTCCGCGCTCTTCGACCAGTACAAGATTCACACCGTCGGCATCGTGTGGGAGAACATCAGTTGCGTCCGCGTAACTCCGCATGTCTACACCACCATTGGCGACCTCGACAAAATGGCAGACGCCGTAACCACCCTCGCCGCCAAAGCCTAGCGAGTGGGAAAAATGGAAGAGTCGCAATGACGAAATCAGCGCGGAGGAAAGGACTCCCCGTCGCGATAATGGCGCTCGTTGCTTTGGCTTTCATCTGGCTCTCGTTTGTTCTATGGTTCATCAGCGCCTCTGACTTCAGCGACAGCGTATTCTGTGGAACCTACAAACTCGTTCAGGACAACGAAAGATCGATCCTGACCCTCAAGCCAGACCACACGTACCAGCAGGAGTTGAGCGGTTCTGGCAGGATCCAACATGCGTCAGGAACCTGGCGCAAGCTTGGAGAGGGCGGCGTTGTGTTTTCGAAAGAGTTTCTTGTGCTCACCGGCCAGGAACCCGGCGCCGACGGTACGTCTTATGGGGAGATCCACAAAACTCTCGGACTGGTCCCGTCAAGTCTGGTTCTGAAAGATTACGACGTGGAATGGTACGGCAAGGGCACCAATTCCGAGGATCAATCCCTGTATGGGTCCTACGCAGGCGATGAGGAGGGAGTCCCCGCGACCTTGATTATCAGGGCAGATCAGACGTTTGAACAATCCGTCAGCCATGGTGGTATTGCTAAACATGCCCAGGGAACCTGGTGGCTCAGTCAGAATGGGGACGCCGTCTTCTCAAAAGCCTTTATAAAATCAACCGGAGAATCGCTAAGAGACGACGAAACGGCCGCAACCTGGGGCACGAAGGGCGTCAGTCTGCAGATCGAGGTCAATGCGCATTCAAAGTCCGGCCAACCTGTGTTCCGGAAAAGACTCCTGCCTTGGTAGCGTCCGCACTCCATCCCGCCCCTGCCGCGCTGTGGAGAATGCATGATCCGTGCCCCAAAAATAATCAGCAGCCATTTTGCCGAAAATTTCACTCGTTAGGCGCACAATGGGTTTATAGCGTCCTCCAGAAGCAGTTCGCCCCTGCGAGCCTTCCGCGAGCGTCCATCCGCGTCGCCGTTAAGTCCTTTGCTGTCTATTATCTGCAAAGAACTCCATTGCAATCAACCGCTTACAGCGCAGCCCATGCCCTATACCATTGAAAAACAAGGTACTTCCTTGCAGAGATGGGGGGGGAGGGGTATACCCCAGGGGTGGTATAAACCGGGCGGATCTCCGACGAAATAGACCGGGCGCATCTCCGACACTGCAGCTAGCGTGACGCGCACGATGCCCAGTGCGAGCCTCCCGCCAGCCTCTGCCCCACCGCAGGTGGTCT
>PMWR01000478.1 GCA_003166055.1 Acidobacteriaceae bacterium | reverse complement strand
AAACCGACCAGGATGAGAATCGCAACCGTGGCCTGAATGAAGATGAAACTCAGCTTGTGAGGGGCAACCACCGAGGTTGCCGTTCCGTGCGTCAGGAAGTTGCCGCTTGCGTCCTTTTCGGGATAGTCGATGGTGAACGGAACCGGCTTGCCGGCTGAGTCGAGCAACGGCAGCGGATTGCCGCTGACGTCGCGCACCGTGGAGCCATCCTTGGCGGTCTGAAACTGATAGTTGTAGGTGGCTTGCATCTGCGAGTCGTATTGAAAAGCGGGCGCGCCGGCGGGATGGTCGGCACGATATTTGATTGCCAGAAAGCTGAACACGAGCAGTGCCGAAATCTGAATCACGTTGATGGCCAGGTTCACGGCCGTCGAAGTGCCGGCGCCCTTGGATGCGATCCAGGCAACGAAGAAGGANNTGGGATAGAGGAAGCCGACCACATAGCCCACGAATACGCCGGTGGTGGCCACCATTACGCCGGGATAGACCCAGTAGTAGAGGTGCGAACCCCAGCCGACGATGAACTTTGCGACGCGCGCGTATTTGAACATCTTGTCCTGGGACAAGAGGGCTTGCTCGGCGTAGTAGTAGCTGGACCCGGTGCCGGGGTAGAGCTTGGAAATCTCGGCATAGGCAACCGCTGTCGCCAGGCAGAGCAGAAGGGCGACAACAATGCCAAACCACATGGAGGGTGAGGTGGTTCCTTCGGTGGCCTGGAGGACGAAGGTGAGCCAAAGGAAGGCGCCGGGGGCGATGAGCGCCATTGCGTTGCTGGTCAGCCCGGTGAGGCCCAGGGTGGACTTCATCTGCGGCGCGTTCTGTTCTGCCATGAGCATTCTCCTGGAAAGTGAGGTTCGTCTGGCTGATCGCGGCGGTATTGCTGCCGGGCATTCTCTTCAAGTGGGCTCGTCCCGGATGTTTGGAGCCCGGTAGATGCGGGCAGATCGGCAATGCAAGCGCAGCGGGCAGCGGAATAAGCTTATGGTCGACTCGCGGAATCAGTCCCGGCATGCGGAATAAGGCAAGCCATTCCGCCCTTGCGCATTGATTCTGCNNCGAGAGGAGTTACCAATGTACAGGTGCACAGTTAGGCGTGCATCGGTCAAGCAGGGACCCAGGCGCTCACCATTGCAGCCGACCTTATCCGGCATTTCTAGTGGGCATGAAGAACATGTATCTCAAATGCAGATCTGGGGATGAGCAAACACGCCCGGCCAACTACTTCTTATCCCGTCTGCCTATGCCTTCCATATGCAACCCTTACGCATTTTTTACATACGTATCGCTAACGTTGAGTCAGCGTGGCCAAGCAAGTAATCACGCAACATAGAGGCCAGATGGAGAATTGAATTGTCTGTCGCTTCCAAAAGGTGCAAGGAGGAGGCATTGAGTACAGAGACTTCAAATGCGATGCAGGGCACCATCCTGGTGGTGGATGACGACAGCTCCACGCGGCGGGCATTGCGCGTGACGCTGGCCGGATTGGGCTTCACGGTTGTCGAGGCCGCTCGCGGCGAAGAGGCGCTTTCGCTGGTCCGCGTCACCTGGTTCGATGCGGTGTTGCTCGATGTGGATATGCCGGGCATGGGCGGAGTGGAAACCTGCCGCAACATTCGCCGCACCATTGCACGCTTGCCGATCCTGATGTTGAGCGTGATGGACAGCGAGGATGACAAGGTGCTGGCCCTCGACGCCGGCGCCGACGATTACATCACCAAGCCCTTTCAACTGCGGGAACTCACGGCTCGTCTCCGTGCCGCGGTGCGAAGAAGGAATGCCCAGGATTCAAATCGCAGCACGCCGATTCGCCATGGCCAACTGGAACTCGACCCGGTGAAGTACCGTGTGCAGAAATCCGGTCGCGCGATTCATCTTACGCCGAAGGAATTCGAGATGCTCCATTACCTGATGATGCACGCGGGCGAGCCCATTCCCCATGCGCGGCTGCTGAAGTCGGTGTGGGGGCCGGAATATGGGAACGAACTCGAATACCTGCGCACGTTTGTGCGTCAACTGCGCAAGAAAATTGAAGACGATCCCCGCAATCCGCAGTATTTGTTGACAGATGCGTACGTCGGATACCGCTTCAACGAACAGCCGCAGGAGGTATAGGAGTTTTTCGTTCGCGTTCGCAGTAGGAAGATCGCTGATTCATTTCCCAGGCCGGAGGGTTCGGCTCGGCGGCCATGGCCCTGCCGGAGTAATCTGGATTCATCATGAGTCCAACTGCCCAGCCCCAATTGAATACTGTCCAGACCTCCGACTATCGCGAGTCCTATGCCAACAGCGTGCAGGTGCGCGTGAGCGTTTGGGATTTCCAGCTTGTGTTCGGCCTGGCATTGAGCGAAACCCCCGACCAGGTCAACATTCGCAACCACCAGGCCATCTTCCTCAGCCCGCAGCAGGCCAAGGCCCTTTTCAACGTTCTGGGCCAGAATATCGCCCAGTACGAGCAGGCTTTCGGAACCTTGAACCTGGAGCCGATGAGCCACAACTTTCCGCAAGGCCCGGTTAACTGAATCTGAGGGGGACCCTTGCGCCTGACCGGACTCCTGCAGCCGAGAAAAGACGCGCCACTGCCTCTCTGGATGATCTTTCCGGTGATTTTTGCGGCGCTTTACGTCAGCCACTTCGCGCTGCTACGCGTGCCTTATTACTGGGACGAGGCGGGATACTACATTCCCGCGGCNNNGCCTGCACCTTGTGGGGACTGGTTTACGCGCTGCCCGATCGGGATCGAAATCCCTGGCTTGCCGCTTTATGGTTCGCCGCTGCAGCCCTATGCAAGGAGACGGCCATTGCCATCCCGCTTACGCTGGCCGCGGTCAGCCTGGTAGAGGGCTTCCGCGGCATTCCGGCGGTGCGTCGCAGGAGTTGGCGCGAGGCTGCCTGGCTTACAAGCTGCGTGCTCCCGCTGGCCTGCTGGTACGCATGGCATTACGCGAAGACCGGCTTCTTGTTCGGCAATCCGGAGTTCCTGCGCTACAACGCCGAGGCTACGCTTGACCCGCTGCGGATCGTGGTTGCGTTCGGCCATCGGCTGCTCCATCTCACCGCGCACATGAACATGTTTGTGCCGGTGCTGATGACCGTGGCCGCCTTGATGCTTGAGCCCAGGCTCGACGCGGAGGGCCACCAGCGCGCCGGCATCAGCCGACCGGCGCTACGGAAGATCCTCCTTCTCCTGCTGGTGAATGCGCTTCTGTTCAGCGTGTTGGGCGGTGCGCTGCTCACGCGCTATCTGCTGCCGATGTATCCGCTGGTGCTGCTGATCGCGGTGACTACTTTTTATCGCCGGGTTCCTTACTGGCAGGGGCTGGCCGCATTTTGCGCGGCGGCGTTTGTCCTCGGCCTGTTCATCAATCCACCTTATGGATTCGCGCCGGAAGATAACCTTGCTTACGCACGCGTCGTTCGGCTTCAGATGGCCGGCATTGCCCAGCTCAGCAAGCGCTATACCGGCGCGACTGTGCTCTCCGCGTGGCCGATGACCGATGAGCTTACACGGCCCGAGCTGGGCTACGTGAAGAAGCCGTGGGACGTTTTTCGCGTCGAAGATTTTACGGAGCCGCAGATTGAAAAGGCGGCGGCTGAGCCGGAGCAATACTCGGCGGCGCTGGTGTTTTCAACCAAATACGATCCTCCGCCGCTGCTCAAGAACTTTGGCCTCGGCGGCGAAGCCATGGAGGAGCGTTTCTTCGGGCTTCATCANNATGTGGATCGCGCTGATTCGTTTTAACCGGCAGTTCGAGGCGCGTCTCGACCGGCGGCCAGCGCTCACTCTCAAGTCGCTTCGCCAGGCAGGGATCCTTAAAGCTGCCGGGGAGTAATCTTGAAACGGAGGTCCCCATGCCCGATTCAGTCAAGGAATATCCCTACGAAACCCGCCTGAANNCATCGAAGGCGAGTATCACTGGCACAAGCACGATGAGGACGACGAATTCTTCTATGTGGTCGAGGGCGAACTGCTCATCGATCTTGAAGACCGCACGGTATCGCTCGGGCCGCGCCAGGGCTTCGTGGTTCCACGCGGGGTGGTCCATCGCACGCGCGCGCCGAAGCGCACGGTGATCCTGATGGTGGAGAACGCCGGAATTATTCCTACAGGCAACTGATACGACAGTTGAATTCCCGCATTCCGGAGACAGGCCAGCTACCCGGCCGCGTGTTCCCGAAACAGGACAGAACCCTTTTGGGCTCCTCGAGGCCATAGCTCCGGCGCTGACCGGTGATTTCTGTCACATCTCGGAGCGCAACTGGATGGGAGTATCCACGCATGCGAGTCAACCTCATCACTCAACCTTTCGGTCATCCCACGTCGGGCAAAGGAAAGAT
>PMWR01000464.1 GCA_003166055.1 Acidobacteriaceae bacterium | reverse complement strand
GCGTTCCTGCAGGCGGAGGGAGATGCAGTGGGGGCGATAGCGGCCGATCTGCAGGATCCGCCTGAGCTGTTTGTGGAGATGATTCGCGAGTGGGAAAAGGGAGTTCCGATCGTTGCGGCGATCAAGAATTCGAGCGACGAGAGCGGCCTGATGTACCGCCTGCGCACGGCTTACTACCGGCTTGTTGCCAGGCTGACCAATGTCGAAGTGATGGAGCATTTCACGGGCTTCGGGCTCTACGACCGCTCGATTGTGGAACACATCCGCGTTCACTTCCGCGATCCATACCCTTACTTTCGAGGAATGATTGCGGAACTTGGACTGCCCTACGCCAAGGTTTTCTATAACCAGAAGCGCCGTGAGCGCGGCCCGACCAAAAACAATTTCTACGCGCTCTACGACTTTGCGATGCTGGGCATCACGAACCTTTCCAAAGTACCGTTGCGCCTGGTGATCGGGTGCGGCTTTGTCTCGGCTGCTATCAGCTTTTTGCTGGGAATGATCTATCTGATCTACAAGCTTGTTTTCTGGAACAGCTTCTCTGTTGGCGTGGCGCCGCTGGTGCTGGGATTGTTCTTCCTGGGGTCGGTGCAACTGATCGCGCTGGGTATCATTGGCGAGTACGTTGGCTCGATTCACACGTTGGTGCAAAATCGCCCACTGGTGACCGAGAAGGAACGCATCAACTTCTAGAGGATTTTACTCTCCTTGAAACTGCGCACTCACAAGTCGGTCGGGCAATTTGCGCGATACATTCTGGTGGGTGGATTCAACACTGCGTTTGGCTATGGACTTTTTGCGCTGCTGAACTGGGCCTTCAAGGGGTTGGGCTCTTATAGCTACATGTACGCGGCGGTGCTGGCGAATTTTATTGCGATCAGCGTGGCATTTCTTGGATACAAGTGGTTTGTGTTTCGCACCCGCGGGAACTATCTTATTGAGTGGATTCGATGCTTCGGAGTTTACGGCAGCGGCGCTCTCATCGGACTGATCGGGCTGCCGATTCTGGTTCCGATCTTTCGGCGCGCCCTGCACAAGCCCGATGAGGCACCCTATATTGCAGCAGCGATCATGGCAGTCATTACGGTGGTATTGAGCTTTCTGGGGCACAAGAACATTTCGTTTCGGCAGAAGCATGACGAAGAGGATTTGGAGTCCCGCTCGGAGACGCCGTCTATTTGAGCGGAGACTTCGATTTTGGCTGTGCAGGTAGCCTCAAAGGCGCCGGCTGCCTGGGACCGCATAGCATACGAGGTCCCAGCCTTCCAGCAGGTGCGGCCGCAAGTGAAAAGCATAGTCTGGATTTATATCATGGATCAATAGAGGAATATTCCAAAGATCGTCCTGTCGGTGGTAGGCGGAGATCGCTAGAATTGGCGCTTGTTGCCGCATCAACTCTTTAGCGCCGGCCAGCGTAGCAAGTTCCGACCCCTCAATATCCATCTTGATGAAACTGACGGAAATATCGCGTAGCACCGAATCCAAGGCGACACATTCCACCTCTTGATTCCCCTTGCCGACTTGCGACGCCACTCCGCTTCCCACATCCATCAGCACGCGTGTATTTATTTCGCCGGTGGCAGCCTGATGGATTTCAATCCGCTCGCGCACTTGCTGAGGCATTCGACTCACCCGTTCCGCGAGTTTCGCAAAATTTGCGGGGTCGGGCTCAAAGGCAATCGCGCTTTTGAATAAAGCTCCGGTCTTATCTAGAAAAAGACTTAGGGTGTCACCGTCGAAAGCGCCGCAATCGACCAATGTCTCTTCCTTTCCAAGCTTGAACAAATCTTCTCGAAAATATATGGCTCCTTCAACTGGTCCAGGCAGGCAATCGAAATCGCCGAGCAATCGAAATCTTAATTGAGCCAGATACTCGCGGCGGGATACGTCGTCGGCCATGAGGCGAAATCCCTGCCGGACTCGGTCAGCCTGCAACAGTACGCGGTGCGGAAGATCGTGCGTGTAGTGGGGCAGAAATGAGTCGGAAAACTTCCAGTAGAGCGGCAGGAAAGGCACAACAGTCTTGCAGCCAAGTTCAATCAACTGTGCTATGCGCGCCGGCATTCTGTCGGTGCCTTCACCGCGCCATATGGTCACGACGAACGTAGCACGATCGCCGTAATGCCTGGCGCCATCCTCAGGGCTGAGCACGATAAGTCCATTGATTTTCTTGGCCCAAAGCGTTTCGTCGTTATCGATGAAGCAGAGGGGCTCAATCCCAAGCTGGCGCAAGCCGCTCAGTGTGCGGCGTCCAAGATTGCCTGCGCCAAACAGCACCAGCTCGGAAATGTTTGAACCCGCCAACTCGTCAAACGTTCCGGCTTCGCGCTTTTGGGCGCTTTCCACGCTTTCCTCTAACNNTTTGTGCGCTTTCCACGCGCTCCTCCAGCAATCTCTCAAGTTCCCGGTCGAATTGTTGCCCCATGTCGCACACAGCGCTTCTCCCTTCGAACGCAACGGAATTCCGCTTACCAGCAGGTGCGTCCACCATCGATCACCAAGTTTGCACCGGTCATATACGAGGATGCATCGGAGCAAAGAAAGAGAATGGCGCCCTGGTACTCGTCGCGATTGGCCATTCGTTCCATCGGGATCAACTGCTTCAGCCTGCTGAGAAAAACCTCAGGCTGGCTGTTGAAGACCCCTCCCGGAGAAATGGCATTGACTCGAACATTTGCGCTGCTCCAGTAAGTCGCCAGATAGCGAGTGAGTCCAAGAAGAGCCGTTTTGACGACGGAGTACGTCACCGGTTTCACTGGCTGCTGATTCTCCGGCAATCCATCCACGCGATAGAGCCGCTGGTCCGGCGCAATGACCGCGAGATCGGAGGCGACGTTTACGATGACACCCGAACCGCGCTTGGCCATCTCCGCGCCAAAGATTCGACTGCACAGGAATGCACCGGTCAGACCAACGCGGATATCCGCATTCCAGACTTCGAGTGGAAAGTTTTCAAGTCGCGACCATGCCGTGTTGCCGTCTTCCACCCTGGGGTTGTTGGCTGCGTTGTTGATGAGGATGTCGATACGTCCGAATTTCTCAAGAATCTGTCCTCGTGCGTCTTCAAGAGAAGGCTCGTGGCTAATATCGCAAGTCAGGCCCAACGACTCTGAACCATACTCTTCGGTAAGTTGCGTTGCACGGGCTTGTGGATTGGCGGATTCCAGGTCAAGCAGCACCACGTGGGCGCCTGCGGCGGCAAGAATAGCTCCATGGTTATAGCCCAGCAATCCGGCGCCGCCAGTGACAATGGCCACACGGCCAGAGAGTTCGAAAAGCTTCTGTACCCGGCTTTTTTCCGTTTCTGTCATGGCCAGACCTCAGTTTACATTCAATCGGCGGACGCAAGCTCAACCGGCTGGCGAGTTGCGATTGACCGCTTAACAGCCAATGCCATGCGTAGACTTTGTAATCCGTCCTTCAAATCGACCACCGGACGCCTCCGCTTGTTTACGCACTCCAGGAAGTGGGTCAGCTGGTCAATAAAAAGCTGGTTGCGCTCAAAGCCTGAAAAGCTGTGCACATCGGGCGTTGCACAGCCGCGGGTGAAAACAGTAACCGACAGGGCGTGCAGGTCCATCACAGAACGGCCTCGGTCGCCGATCACTTCGCATTGCCGGGTGGGCGGCGACTGGAGATAGTCCTGATGGAGATGGATGGGAAATGGCCGGCCGGCCATGCAGCATTCCATCAAGATGCTGGCCGTGTCCTCCACGTCGATTTCCAATTCGCTCCAATGCCCTCCGAGCGCATAGATTCGTTTTGGCAGACCGAAGAGCGAGTAAAGATAGTCGAACTCGTGGATTTGCGAAAGCACCACACCACCTCCCAGATCGGCGCGGGCCGCATACATTTGGCGGTAGTCCTCATAGGGATGCCAGTTGGGAAGATATTCGCCGATGGTGGCGCGAACGGCCAGCAGGTTGCCAAGAACGCCGCTTTGCACTATCTGTGTCAGCTTGCGCAGGCAGGGATGGAAGCGCAACTGATAACCGACCATGGCAATGCGCTGTTTCTCCGCCGCCGCGCGAACAAGCTCTTCCGTACCGTCCAAGGAATCGGACAGCGGCTTCTCGATAAAAAGATCGCATCCGGCACGGATGCAAGCCAGCGCAACCGGGATGTGCAGACTGCTGGGATTGCACACGAAAGCAATGTCCGGCTTTTTCGCCAACGCCTCTTCCAGGCTGGAAAAGACACGAATGGAATACTCGTCCTCCACGTTGCGGCTGGCATCGGCGCCCATCGCCGGCGTGACTAAATGCATCTGCCGCCGGACGCGATAGGCGATGATTTCGGCGGTATCGCCAAGCAGGAACCGGAGATTGCGCGTGTGGCGCTGGCCAATACCGCCGAGACCAATCATGAGGATTCTCAATGCGTGACTCCCATGGCCGCTTCAATCTGGCTGGCCACCCTGGCGCGGTTCTGAGCAATCCAAGGTAATTCCTGGCCCGGTTCGGAGCGGGCGATTTGCAGCACATAATCGCCGCGGTAGGACAGCGCCGCCAATCCCTGGAAGACGGCGGGCAGGTTGGCGTTGCCTGTCCCCAGTGGAACGGTACCTCCGCCGAGCCGGCGATCTTTAATGTGGACGCTGCCGATGCGGTGGCCATAGGCCGCAAACTCCTCGTTGACCCGATAGCCGAGCGAGCAACTGTTCCCGGAGTCATAATTTACCCGTAGGAGGGGGTGGGGGCATTGCTCCAGGAGCTCCGCAAAGGACTGCGGCGCGAGAGAAGTTTCGAGATGGAACTCCACGTTGTACTTTTCCGCCGAGGGCAGGAGCATTCGAAGGATGGAAAGCGTCTGGAGTTTTTCCTCTTCGCTCTCAATACGCGACTTGTCCACGAACGGAATCACTACCCGGCCAATGCCCACAATCGAGCAACGTGAGAGCAGCCAATCCATCTTTTTGATCCGTTCGTCCCGCTCGGCCTGCGTGGTCCGCAGAAAAGGCCTGTCCATGAAGTAATCGGCGCAGAGTGAGCGGACGGCAATGCCGGTTCTCCTGGAGAGGGCATGGATTTCGTCCACGCCCAGATCGTTTGCCAAAGGGTTTACGTCTTCGCCATAAACGTCGAAGATCCATTCGATTGCATTCAGGCCGGCCTTCGCGGCCAAAGCGAACTCATCCCGCCATCGCTCCCGCGGGAAGGATTGAAAGCGACCGCCCTCCGGAGGTACCAGACGGCCCTGCATGGAGGCGAGACATGGCATGAGGGTCATCCTACTCTCCGATGACGGGGATGAGCATGTTGGCCTTGAATTCCTCGCGATCCAGGAATGGCCAGAGGTCTTCCAGCGGTTTGGAGACGAAGGAGCCATCTGGTAGCTGGACGGACGAGAGACGGGGTTGGCGCACCTCGTCGAGCACGATGTGCACGTCGCACACGACGGGGCCTGGAGTGGCCAGAACTCTGCGTATCTCGTCCGCCAAATTGCGCTGGCTGGAAATAACGTCCGTGGCGATGCCGTATGCCTCGGCAACCCGGCGAAGGTCGGGGAGTGTTTGTCCAGTGGCTGCGTCGCAACCGATCCGCGCGGCGCCAAAGAACGCGGCCTGCGAGGCGCGGATGGAACCATAACCCTCATTGTTGAGAACAAAAAACTTTACGGGGAGGTTGAGGCGACGAATCGTTTCCAATTCCTGAATATTGAACTGGAATCCGCCATCGCCGTCCACGCAGACAACATTGCGTTGGGGGTCGGTCTCGAAGGCCACGATTCCTGCACCGATGGACGCTGCGATACCAAAGCCCATGGACCCCAGTGCCGTGGTGTGGAAGATTCGCTGGCCGCGCTTGGTGCGAAAGGCCAGCAGGCATAACTCAATTCCGGTACCAGAACTGCCGGAGATGTAGTAGTCGCCCTGCTTGAGAATACCGGACATCACTTCGGCAAAGTTGTAGACGCTCACCCTGCCTTCCGAAACTTTGTGTTCGGGCAGTACCAGAGGATAACGAGTGCGCCAGTCGGCACACCGTCGCTTCCAGTCGCTGCGATCCTTCTTCTCGATGCTGGATGCCTGGGCGAGCATCGCGCGCATGAAATCTCCAGCGTCTGCGCAAATCGGAATATGGATGGTATCGCCCATCTTTTTTAACTCGGTGGGGTCGATGTCCACCATCGCTTTAAAGGCAGCCCGAGCAAAGCCCTCTGGTGCGTAACCGGTTACGACGCGGTCCAGCCTGGCGCCAATGGACAACAGAAAATCGCAGTTCTGAATGGCAAAATTGGCCCCGCGCTGTGCAATGGAGCCGGGGCGGCCGACATAGAGAGGGTCGTCATCTGCCATCAGGTCAATGGCAAGCCAGGTGACCTCCGCCGGTATGTCAAGGGTACGTAGAAGCTGTTCAATCTCTGCTTCAGAGCGCGAAAGCCGAATGCCATTGCCGATGAGCAGCAGCGGTCGCTCAGCCTGGTTCAGCTTCTCAATCAGGCGGCTTACTTCCTGGGTCAGGTTCGTAATGCCGGGATGCTCATCCAACTCCGCCGGATCGAAAGAGCGCAGGGAGGTAGGGTCTTCGATGGGCGAAGCCTGGACATCGAGCGGGATGTCGATCCACACCGGGCCGGGACGGCCGTGAAGCGCGAGGTAGACCGCCTTCTCCAGGTGATAGCGAATGTCGGCGGGTTCCAGCACGGTAATTGCGTACTTGGTAATGGGTCTCACGATGGAGACAATGTCTACCTCTTGCACGCCTACCTGGCGCATTCCCAATGGCCGGTTTTCCTTGTCGAAGGCGCGATCCGGGCGCTTCACCTGACCGGAGATGCAGAGCATCGGCGTCGAGTCCAACCACGCGCCTGCGATGCCCGTTATGGCATTGGTGCCGCCAGGGCCGGTGGTGACCATGCAAACGCCCAGGTTGTTGGTGGCTTTGGAGTAGTTCTCCGCCGCAACCGCGCTGGCCTGTTCGTGCAGATTGCATACCGGAATCAGCCTCTTCTCCTCTGCAAGGGAGTTATTGAGGTGCATGGCGCCGCCGCCGGTTACGAGGAACACGTGCTTCACGCCCTGTTCGGCGATGAAGCGCACTACGTAGTCAGAAAGCTTCATGGA
>PMWR01000649.1 GCA_003166055.1 Acidobacteriaceae bacterium | reverse complement strand
TCCTTCCTGGCCAAATCGAGCACGAACTTGGCCTGCAAGGTTTGGACAAACGCAGAGCGCAGGGTAAAGATAAGGGTGCGATCCAGATCCTCGTGTTGCGACTGGGCAATCTGAGTGCCTTCCTGGGCGCTTTTAAGCCGCAGTTCGCGCTTGTGGTCGCGCTCGTGCAGGTAACTGAAGGTGGGCTGTTCGTAGGTGCCTCTGAATGGGGTCCAAGCGCCGTCGTGCGGCACGATCTGCGTNNTTCATTTCGTCGACGCCGAGGGCATCGGCCTTGAGGGTGGGGTTGGTTTCTTCAAACTTTGCCCTTACCTGATCCCAGGTGAGGGCCTGCTGGGCCGGGACCAGAGCCGGCGCCAGCACAAGCAGCGCAGCTATCGCTCGGACAAACAGAGAGATGGAATGATGCTTCATACACAACCTTTGGGCCGTGGTCCGCATGGCGGACACAGGAGGTAAAGAGGCTAGAAATGTAAGGAGGGCGAGCGAAGGATCAGGCGACCGGAGGGGGCCGGTTCTGAATCGGAGCGAGGGCGGGGCGACCTGCAACCGGGGCGGGCAGGCTGCCCGGCGCCGCAAGTTGCAGAAAACCAAAGGAAAGCTCCGCGAAGGCCGGCGGCGGAATCGCCGCGACAGCGGGAAAGATGGAGTGCGCGTTCGAGACAACGTGGTCACGGCGCAGGCAGCAATCCGCTTCGGCTGGATTCTGCATCGCCTGCAGATCGTCAGTTACCGAGATCACAGGGAACAGAATCAGAATGAGCACCGCGAGCGCAACGAGCTGCGTACGCCGGTCGGCGCCAGCGTGCCGGGAGTGCCGCAGCCAGATGCAAAAGAATACAACGGCTGAGAGCGCCCAAACGAGATTGAGGACTAGCTCCATTCTTCCCCACGATTCTATCTCACGACGACGCGGTATCAAAACGGCATGTTGCTGCCTGGTCTGAAGAGAGCTTATTAGGCGGAAGGTAAGGATTCACTAAGGAATTTGATAAGGCGAGATTGCCCGGACATGAGGAACCGGTGCAGGGGCCATCTTGCGCACGGATTGCGGGTGAGCCGCGGGGTTTGACCGAGGCGGGGAATCCACTTATGATGAGAGGGTTGGATAGGTCGAGCGGCGCCCTGCCGTGGCCTGGCCAATGCGGCTCTGGAATGAGCCGGCCGAATCAAAATTGCTGCCCCCTCGTTCAATGGTAGGACAGCTGCCTCTGGAGCAGCCTATCGGGGTTCGAATCCCTGGGGGGCAGCCAAGAACCCTAATATATTCTCGACGTTTTTCGACTTCGCTTGGCGTATCTCGACTCCTCTTGATGCTTCTATCACTTTAAAATCAGTAGTTTACTGGCATTCACGGGGCCACCAATCAGGCGAATTGCGCCAAGACGATTAAAGTGAGTCACCTGCCAACCGGCACTTTACTGTGGTCATTCTGAAGTGTTTTCTCTCGAAAGTGACCACAAATGTGTGTGGTCACGCGAAACAGCAAAGGGAAATGACCACAGAAATGACCACAGCGGAAGCGGGAAAGATGAGAGCGGACGTCGAACTATCTAATCTGAAATGCCAGAAAGCACTGCCGAAGAGCAAAGCTTACCGAGTCGCTGACAGGGGCGGCCTAGCCTTACTCATAAAGCCTGAAGGTGGAAAGCTGTGGCGCTGGCGCTATCGCTTTGATGGAAAGATGAAGCAGATGGGTCTGGGCAAATACCCCGACGTGTCATTGGCCGACGCACGATTGCGCCACGGCGGAGTTGATCGGTGGTCTCTGGCCTGAGATCGACTTGGATGAAAGAGTTTGGCGCATCCCTAAAGAGCGGATGAAAATCAAGACGAGGCCCCATATCGTGCCTTTATCGGATTGAGCTTTACCCGCATATCCCCGGNNGGCAAGTCCAGAGGGATTGTGAAGATCACATATGTAGGTCAGCCATGATTCGCAACGAGACGGAATACCAGGAAGCGTCAGAGCATCTCGCTCAGGAACGGCAACGCCTCGTCGAGCATAAGGCGAGGCTCAAGACTGCCGGTCTGGCGGAAGATGAAATCAAGCGAGTCATCGACCCGTTCGAGTCGTTCCACCTTCAGCTCAAGGAAGAGGTGGTCAGCTACGAGAAGCTGAAGCGGGGAGAATTTGACGAGCTTGAAAACTCCCGCTTCAAGGCGCTTGTACCACATCACAAATCGGTCACGATCCCATGTCAAAATCTTCAACCTGTCTCCACGACGCGAGCGGAACACGAACAGGCTGTTGCGGGAAGGGTCCTGGCCAATCACCCACTTCACTCGCTCCGCGAGGTGATCGAAACTACAGCGAATGTCCGTGGCCTCAGCCGCCAGCCAGATGCGCGGACCCTGCGAATGATCCAACGCATGCAGGCTTGGCAGGCCGATCATGCTTCCGTCTCCAGCACGGTCAGCAGGGCTCGCAGATGACTCGCATCGAATCCAGGCTCTACCAAAATGCTGCGCCCCTTGCTCAGGCGAATCTCGATTGCCGGATAACGTTCCGGCGCCGGCGTTCGTTGCTCGCACGACGCCTTCACTTTCACTTCTGCAAACTTCGCCGCTTCGCTCTCGCGAAGTCGCTTCTTCCAATCGTAGAACTGCGAATCACGAATCCCGCGGTCACGACAGAATGCCGCCATCGTTTGCCCGCTTGAGAGCAGTTCCACAAATAGCCCTCGCCACTTCGCCCACTGCTCCGTGCGGCTTTGCCTCATCACACCAATGTGCCGCACAAACCACCGCACAACAAGATGAGGTCTACAGAGCGCTCACAAATAGCCCAATCAAAATCGCGCGAACGTGGATATTTACTCGCTGTTGTAGAGTTGGAACTCGCGAATCGCGGCGGCGCCGGTGCTTGCGAGAATATTCAACCGGACCCGGCTTGCGGTGACCGGCCGAAAGCTGTCGATCTTTTTATGGCCGATGGCTTCGGCTTCAGCAACCGACTTCCATTCTGTTCCGGTCCATATATCGATCGAGTATTTCTGGACGCGCTGCCCGTCGTTCAGCCATTCCATCGTAACCGTGCGGTTGAAAGTGATAGGCTGTGCGAAGCTGACTTCGAGCGTGGAGTGATGAGAGCCCGCGGGCGCACTCCAGAACGTATCGGGATTGCCGTCGAGCGCGGCGGACACCTCTCTAGAAGACGGTGCGTGCGTCAGGGCCAGATTGTGCAAAGAGCGCTCGCGGAGCGTCATGCCGAACTCCTCAAGGCGGGCTACATCGCTGTCGGGCAGCAGGCCGCGGCGATCGGGAGCCAGCCCAAGCATCAATTGCGCCCCGTGCCCCACCGTTTCATCGTAGGTCTTCACTAGCTCGTTGAGGCCCCTGAGCGAAGCTTCGTCGTTGGGATGCCAGAACCAATGCGCGCTGCGCAGCGGCGTATCCGCTTCTGTTGGGCGCCAGCGCAGATAGCCATGCCGGTCAATGACGTTCCAGTTTTCGTCAGGAACCCGGCCACCTTCGTTGCCCACCCAGCGCGCATCGCCGTATTCAAACAGGCCGGTGTCTGCAAATACAATGGTGTTGGGCTGATAGGTGCGCAGAGTTTCAACAATCTTTTCGAAGTTATAGACGTGGCCGGCGCTTCCCGCTCCATCCAGCCAAAACTCGACCAGGTCGCCGTAATTCGTAGCCAACTCAGTAAGCTCCGCCTGATAGTACGAGTCGTAAGCGGCCGAATCTTTGTATTTCGGTTCATGGCGGTCCCATGGCGAAAGATAGACACCGAACTTCAGGCCGTATTTGCGTGCGGCGCGGGCAACGTCACCCACCACATCGCCTTTGCCGTTCTTCCACGGACTCGATTTCACGCTGTAATCTGTCTGTTCCGTCGGCCACAGGCAAAAGCCATCGTGATGCTTGGCGACAAGAACAACATACTTTGCGCCCGAGTCGCGAATGGCCTTCATCCACTGGTCCGGGTCAAACTGGGTCGGGTTGAAGACCGAAGGATCGGCGGTGCCGTCTCCCCATTCGCGATCCAGAAATGTGTTGGTGGAGAAGTGGATAATAACGCCAAACTCGAGGTCCTGCCATTCGATTTGCTGGGCAGAAGGCTTAACGTCAGAGAAGTTTTGAGCGTAGGCAGGGAAAGCGTAAAGAAAGAGAATGAGCCCAAAGCTCAACCATCCATTGTGAGAGTACTTCATCGATTCGTCTCCGCCAGGGGCCCGTTCTCCGCAGCCTGCGATTGCCGCGCCCGCACAGTGTCTGCCCGGCACCGATTCATACGGCAATTACCTGGATGCCATTGGCTTTGAAACCCGCGAGCGCATCGGGGGCTATGCCGGAATCGGTAATCAATATATCGATGTCGGTGACAGGGCAGATCAGCGCCGGACTCACCATAGCAACCTTGCTTGAATCCGCCACCACAATCACCTGCTTGGCTTGCCTGACCATGGCGCGGAAAACCGCGGCTTCGTCCGGCTCAATGGTGGTTGCCCCGCGCAGCACATCCACACCGCAGGCGCCGATGAAGACCTTGTCAAGAAACACGCCGCTCAGCGTCTCCATTGCCGCTGGGCCGGTGAGCGAGAAGGCGCCCGCCCAGCGCATCGTGCCACCGGTGAGTGTCACGTTCAGAGCGGCCTGGTTGCTCAACTCCATCCCGATGTTCACTGCATTCGTGATCACGTGAATCCCGCTGCGATGACGGATGCACCGCGCCACTTGCGTGGTTGTGGTTCCAGCGGTAAAACCGATTGTTTCATGCTCGCGGATCAGGTCCGCTGCCGCCACGCCGATGCGTCGCTTCTCCTCGGCAAAGCGTCCCTCGCGCTCCTGGAAGGACGAGTCGAAGCGAAACGGCTCGTACTGCGTCTGACCGGCCAGCTTCGCGCCCCCATGCGTGCGATGTACCAGGCCGCGCTCCTCAAGCCGTGTCAGGTCGCGGCGAACGCTTGCACCGGATGCGTCCAGAAGTTCCGACAACGCATCCACAGTCGTATTGCCCTGGCGCAAAAGCACCTGCAGGATTCTCTTTGCGCGTTGGTCTGTTTTTGTCGACATGTGTTTGTGGAGCCAGGACGATGACTTTCTACGATTCTTACACGTGCGCCGCGAGACGGCACATTAACGGCGTTGAATGAAAGACTTCTCCGCAGCCAATCGCTCCAACGCATCTGTCAGCGTGCGCACGCTCTCCTCGCGCACCACGAACCGTTTGTATTCGCGATCCCGGATGTCTCCCATCGCCATGCCTCTTTTACGGAATTGAGCCGGGCTGCTTAATTCTGTCCTGGCGCTTGAATGGAACTCGGTAGCGCCGGTGGCCTCTGCGACGGCGCCGATGGTGTCAGGCGTGATGCCGCTGGCGGCCATAATCGCGATGCGCCCTTTCGCCGCCTCGACCATGCGCGCAATCTCGTGCACGCCCGCCTTGGCGCTCGTAGCTCCGCCTGAAGTCAATATGCGGCTCGCGCCAGTCGCAACCACGTCGTTCACTGCCTGCGATGGGCTCGGCGTCATATCGATGGCGCGATGAAAAGTCACCGGCAGAGACCTAGCCATCTCCACCAACTGTCGCGTGCGAGCCCCATCCACGCGGCCCTGTTCGTCCAGCACTCCCAGTACAATGCCGTCCGCGCCCAGACGCCGGGCCTGACGAATCTCCTCCTGCATCACTTCGAACTCCAGTTCGGTGTAGCAAAAGTCGCCGCCGCGAGGGCGAATCATCACGAAAACCCCGATCGCAATGCTCCTCCGAACCAGGGTGATCAACCCCGCGCTCGGAGTAATGCCCCCTTCCAGCAGATCGGTACAGAGTTCAACCCTATGGGCGCCTCCGCGCTCCGCGGCAATCGCGGATTCCACGGAATCGACACAAATTTCAAGTTTCATACTGACTGCGCCCCATTCCCCAAAAGCCCACGTCCCTCGAAAAAGAACACATCCATCGCCGATGGACGTGGTGTTCTAAAACTCCGCGATGCCCCGTGCTGCCGCTAACCAGAGCAGAACACGGCTCGCTAAAAAGAGTACTTCAAGGAGAACTGGAGGTGGCGCTCGGTCGAACGTGTGCCCTGGATCGAGACGTTTCCATAGGTGCTATCGGTGATGCCGGTGTCAGGATTGCCATAACTGACAATGTTGAATGCGTTGAAGGCGTCGAAGCGGAAGCCCAGGGTGTGCTCGCCAACAATGTGGAAGTCCTTGAATGCCGCCAGATCCGTGTTGAAGAAGCCGGGTCCACGCACCGCGCCGTTGCTTTCCGTGCCGAAAGTGTTGCTGGCGGGAATGCCAAATGCGCAACTGCCGTTGTCCACGCCCGCGGTAAGGCATGGTTGTGCCGAGGGGTCGGTACCGAACCAGTTTGCATTGCTGCGTCCCGCAACCTTCAGCGCGCGGTATTGGTTTACTCGATTGCTTCCGTAGCTGTTGGAGTTGCTCGACCCGCCCGTTATGGCCTCCGGGAAGCCGGAGTAAGCGACCACCGCGGTAGAGAGCTTCCAGCCGCCGATCACTTCATCCAGCGCCCGGTTTGCCGAGGAGAAGTATTCTTTGCCGCGTCCGACCGGCACTGCGTACACGCCGGTGGCTGAGAGGTTGTGCTTGATGTCGTATCCGGCCGGGCCGTCGTCCGCGCCGCTGTTGTAGTAGTTCTGGAAAGCGCCGCTGTAACCGTTCACGTTCAAGCTGTAGTTGCCCAGACTATTGGTCATTGCCTTGCCGTAGGTGTAGTTCACGGTGTACTCCAGGCCATGACTGAGGCGCTGGCGGAAGACCGCCTGCAGCGCGTTGTAGTTCATCATTGCCCGCGACTCGGTAATCAGCAGTCCACCGTTGCCGCCCACGCCGATTTCGGGGTCAATGCCGTTCACGCCGATGTACTGGCTGTTGTAAAACGGCGCCGAGGTCTGAACGTTGTTGACGGTCAACTGGTTCACGTTGCCGTAGTCTTCAATGTGCTGGCCCGTTTCGCCAACATACCCGGCCTGCACGGATGCGGTGCGGGTTAGCGCGTACTCCACCGTCAGGTTGTACTCCTGCACGTATGCGGGCTGGATGTTCTGCGGATACGCGGTGTAACCGTTGTTGGAACTGCTGTATTGAATGGCTGTGTCCGAACCCGTAAAGCCTTCCTCGGCCGTGTTGGGCGTGGGCACAGACTTGGTGGTCGGCGAACTCACCGAGAACCCGGCGGCCTGGAGGAACGGATAGATGGCCGTCAGGCGCTGGTTGTACGAGTTACCTTCATAGAAGCTGGAAGCCCCGTATCCACCGCGGACCACAAATTTGTCGGTCATCTGGTAGGCGAACCCAAGGTGTGGCATCCACTGCCTGTAATTCGGCTGGTAACAGGCCAGGTTGCTGCAGATGCCCGCTCCCGCGGGAGCTCCGGCGGGAAGGCGCCCCGCATAGCTGATCTGCCCTGTCGTCAGGTTGATGTTTCCGGTCCTGTCTTGCTCCTCGACCCAAGGCTCATCGAACTCGTAACGAACGCCGAAGACCAGCGTCAGGTTGGGGAACAGCTTGAAGTTATCCTGCGCAAAGCCTGCCGTGCGCCATTGGCGCTGCCCGACGTTGACGCTGCCCAGCGTAACTCCGCCTGACTGTACGCGGTCCAGCACAAAATCCGCCGGGCCGTAACCGCCGGAACCGTTACCGTTTGAGGTGAAGACGCCGGAGTAGTTCAGTGAGCCGAGATAGCCGTCGTTGTTGCCGGTCGGATAGTTGTTCTGGTAGCGGCGCGCTTCAATTCCCATGCTGATATAGTTCCTGCCGAGCTGCCAGATCACGTTGTCAACATAACTGTAGGTGTTGTCGATGATGCCGCCGTCGTATGCCGGCGTGCCCACGTCGCTCAGGTTGCCATTCAGCCCCTGATTGGTAAAGCCGTTAAACCTCTGGTTGGGGAAGGAGATGCCGACCTTGGCGTTGCCCGAGGTTCCGAACAGTCCGGTCGGATCCACCGGGAAGCCCTGGTTCCAGTCGGTGCGGGTAAATCCGATTCGCGCCGAATTGACCAGCGACGGCGAAAAAGTGTGCACCCAGTTAGCGCCCGTCAGCCAGGTGGGATAAAGGTTGACGCCGGGGAACGTGATGGCCAGCACTGGCGTCGATCCATCATAGGCATGGGAGATCGAATAGAATCCCGTGATCTTGTCCTTTGTCCGTGGATCGTATTCGATCTTCACGTCGCCCTGGTCGTTGCCCTTGTAGTTGCGCGACGGCGCCTGGTAGTTGCTGTTCGCGATTCCATCGCTGGGGGACACGCACTTGCCGCCACTGGGCGTCGTCGGATTGTCCCCGCCGCACTGCGGGTAGAGATTTGGATTGGCAAAGAGGAATTTGGCCACCGGATTGGTGACCGGCACGCCCTTGTTGCCCGCATAAGGAGCAAAGCCGTTCAGCGGATCGTAGAGTTGGATAGGATTGGAACCAGTGAGCAGGACCGAGAAATCACCGCCCTGCATCGCGTCCGTAATCACGCTCGCGGTACCCTTCCCACCCACGTGGTAGCGCGATCCCAGGTAATCTCCAAAGAAGAACAGCTTGTTGTGCAGAATGGGTCCGCCCACGGTGCCGCCGAACTGCGAGAACGAATACGGGCTGGTGGGAAGGTCCTGATAGCCATGCGAGTAGCCGTTGGCGTCAAACCGGTAATCCTGTGCATAGCCAAAGGCCGAGCCGTGAAACTGGTTGGTTCCGCTCTTCAGCACAATCACCACGCCCGCGCCATTCACGTTACCGTAGTCTGTTGGTGAATCCGCAGTAAGAACCTGCATCTGCTCGATTGCCGCGGGGGACGGGCTGTACGAGATCAGGTTGTTATAGGTCTCGTTCATGTCGATGCCGTCCAGCGTGTAGTTGTTCGCCTGCGCACGGTTGCCGTTGAAGTTGGGTGTGTCGGAGTTATAGGTGCTGCGTTCGAAACTGGTGGTTCCCGATGTGCCGTAGGTCGAGGCCGCACCCGGCATATACAGAGTCAGCGCAGAGAAATCCTGGCCGTTGAGCGGGAAGTTTTCAATGGTGTTGGCAGTAAAAGTGCTCGAAATCGTCGGGTCCGTTGTGTCCAGAATGGGCGCGGCTGCCGAGACGCTTACAGTCTCCTTTGAACTGCCCACGGTCAGCTTGATATTAAAGTTTGCGGTCTGCAACACTTCCAGCGAGAAGGGCGGCAGAACCTCGGTATTGAACCCGTTGGCCTGCACCGTGACCTGGTACTGGCCAATCGGCAGAAAGTCGATGTGGTATACACCCGCCCCATTCGACTTGGTTGGGTAATCGACATTGGTGTCGAGGCTATGCGCCACCACCTGGGCGCCCGGGACCACCGCGCCACTGGGGTCGGTCACTTCGCCTGTGATTGATCCGCTTACTGACTGCCCGTGAGCGACCGCTATGCACGCCAGTAGGGTAAGAGAAATTCCAAGAGCAATTCGCAGGAAATTCGTTTTCATGGTGGCCTCAATTTTGATTCGGTCAATCTGTCCGCATTCGGCGGGAAGATGTTTAGGGTCGACTCTTTTGAGAAAGCAGTCTGGCCGGTGAAAACGCTGAAAGCACCGCTAAGCATTACGCGCCGCAAAAGTCAGAGTGAAGTCCCTGTGCGCCACCGTTGCAAAAGGCCGCAATTCGGTGGTGCCAGCGCGATTGCCTTCAACTGGATGAATCTGGACCGTCGAGCCGCGGAGCTTTCAACGGATGCATCGACTAGAAAGCAATGTGGACAAAATCGTAGTCAATAAATGAACAAAATGTCAATAAAAATAGATAAATGGCGAAATTCGTGGTCAAATCGCCAATTCCTCCGCAAAAGGCTCCAGCTTAGATAGTCCAGCCAAATCCGCAAATACGCACAAAACGTGGGATAGTCGCTCGCCGTATGGTTCCCTTCGATGCTCTTCGTCAGCGAGTGGCCCACCGTCGTCTCCGAGCCTGATCAAGCATCTCTACGTGATCGATAGTCAATCGACACCCAACTCTGAAGTCTGGTTCGGCCTTGGCTTCATTTACGAAAGGTATGGGGTCACCGATGCCGCGATCGAGACTTATCGCAAAGTCGAACGGCCTGAGGACCAGTTCGATCCCACGAGCACGTGGTTGTTGGCGCAAGGACGCCTCAAGGCGCTCGGCGCAACATAACCAGGCGCAACCAACCGATCCGGGTCTTTGGTGGCGTGCTTGATAGCCCCAATCGTTCGAGTCATCTCAGGAGCAGGAAGTGGAATCCGGTTGGTCCATAAAGTACAGATTTCTGATTGGGTAGGGATCTCCGTAGATCCTGGGATCGTCCTCCAGGTAGCGGTCAAGAGAACTTGAGAAGTCCGGGGGTGCCTTCAGCGGGGTCGGGCAGTTCCACCTTCGAGCTAAGCGCAAGGGCCGCAGTAGCTACATAAAGCAATGAAAAGAAATAAGTTGTCTACAGATAATTCGCGTACGTAAAGATATGCTTTTGAGGATAGAGAGCTGGCTTCAATTTCGGTTAGGCTGTGCACGTCGTTGCTTGACTGATTGTCTGGACGCTGCTCCTGACACTTGTTCGACGCTGCCATTCCATTTCACAGACCTTCACGCATCGTCAGAATGCGAACAGCGCAGACTTGCACAACAACCTCCGTCAACGGATTTGCCGCACCCCCGAATGTTCTGACCGCCGATTACGACTGCGGCGTCGCTTTGACCCAATCATCCGCAACACTGCATGAGACGCCGGACGGACTTCAGACGCTCGAAGAGTCGCCGCCTCAACTAATAGGACAGCCATGATACGCAGATTGCTCGCTTGCCTCAGTCTCTCGTTCGTTCTGGGTACCGCCGTTCCGGCCCTTTGCGCGAACCCGCCTCAGTCGCAACCCGTCTCGCGCATTACCGAGCCGATTGACGACAACGTTCGCGTTGTCCTAAAGGGCAGTGTCCACCCGCTGGCGCAGCTGAAATACGACACGGGCGCGATCATGCCGTCGATGCCGATGGGGCGGATGATCCTGGTGCTGAAGCGATCGGCTGCCCAGGACAAGGCGCTGGCCGCCGCGATCAAGGAGAGGTCGCGGCCGGGCTCGAAGACCTTTCATCAGTGGATGACGGCAGAGCAGATTGGCGCGCGGTACGGTGTGTCGCAGGACGACCTCAATACGGTTACGGCCTGGCTGGCCGGCTCTGGGTTCAACGTGAGCTCGGTCTCAAAGGCTCGCGGTGAAATCGAGTTCTCAGGCTCCGCTCGGCAAGTTTCCGCGGCATTCCACACAGAGATCCACTCCTATCTGGTGAACGGCCAGACCTACACGGCGAACGCTCAAGATCCGGAGATCCCGACGGCGCTGGCTCCGGTGGTGGCGGGCTTTGTTTCGCTCAACAACTTCCCGATCAAAGGGGCGCACACCAGTTCAAAGGTAGTGACGCTGGACAAAACCACGAAGACCTGGTCGGTGGTTGCGGACAAGGGCGCGAGTGAAGCAGTTAGCGGGACTCAGACGGGGGAGAGTCAGACGGCAAAGCCGGAACTGACCACCCAGATGCCGGCCGGTAACACCATTTATGCAGTAACCCCTTATGACCTTGCGACGATTTATAACCTGACGCCGCTTTGGAATGCAGGCCTGGATGGTACCGGCCAGCAGATTGCCATTGTTGCGGAGAGCGACATCCAAGTCTCCGATGTCGACCAGTTTCGTACAGCGTTTGGCCTGCCGGCCACACATCTGAACGTGATTGATAACGGCCCACCCGCCGGGCTGCAGGCCGATTCGGACCAGCAGGAAGCGGAGATCGACGTGGAATGGGCAGGTGCGGTTGCGAAGAATGCGACGATCGACCTGGTTTCGACGGCGTCGACCCCGCTCACAACCGGCCTCTATCTTTCGATGACCTATGCGGTAGACAACGCCGTGGCGCCGGTTTTGGAAGTGAGCTATGACTACTGCGAGTTCACGATGGGAGCCGCCGGGAATCTGTTCATGTACCAAACCTGGCAGCAGGCAGCGGCAGAGGGAATTACGGTGGTGGTGGCTGCCGGCGATACCGGCTCGGCGGACTGCGACAACTATATTCCGTTGGATGGTACGAACGGCATGGGGGTCAGCGCTTTCGCTTCGACTCCATACGACGTCGCAGTGGGCGGAACCGACTTTTACGCCAGCTATACCAATCCCTCTACTTACTGGAACGCCACCAACGATCCGACTACCCAGGCTTCCGCGCTCTCATATATTCCCGAGATTCCGTGGAATGCCAGCTGTGCCAGCCCAGAGGTCTTCGCCACATTTGGAGGCGGATCCGGCACTAGCTCTCCTTTACAGTGGTGCGACAGCGAAACTATTCCTGCGACTTACTTAGCTTCCGAAGGCGGCGGTGGNNGACGTGCCGGACGTGTCGCTGTTTGCATCCGACCTGACGTTCAATGCCGCCTATCTCTATTGCCTGACGGACCCGGTGTACGTCCCATCCTGCAACTTCAACACATCCGGCTCCGCCGCGTTGACTTATGAGGTCGCCGGCGGTACGTCGTTCGCCGCGCCTGCATTCGCCGGCATGGTTGCATTGGTGAACCAGAAGACCAATTCGACGCAAGGGNNCAGGGCGGGGTCAATTCATGCACCTTTTATGACGTGACCGTGGGCAACATTGAGCAGCCATGCACGGTCGGCAGTCCGGAATGCAACCCTGGACCGAACGAGCTCGCGGGAATCACGCCGGGATACTCCGCGAGCCCGGGCTACGATATGGCGACCGGGCTTGGATCGGTCAACGCCACAAACCTGGTGAACAACTGGGCGGCGTTGACGGCGGCCACACAGCCCACCGTGGTCACTCTCTCAGCTTCAAGCTTGTCCAGCTCCTACGGTCAGCCGNNCAAGTGAACCAGGCGTCGATTCCAGTAGTGAATGGCTCTTACAGCCAGGGGATTCAAAACCTGTTTCCGGGTTCCTATGCCGTGACGGCAAACTACGCAGGCGACGGCGGATATCAGAGCAGCGTATCGCAACCTGTCTCAATCACTGTCGCCGCGGCAACAGCTACCAGCACAATTGCTTTCACTTCACAAGACAACCGAAGCCTGGGCACGCTGCCCTCCAGCAATGGCCAGATTCCNNGTCCTTGTTCCGACGGGAAGCGTCACCTTCTCCTCAAACGGCAAGGTGCTCACGACTGTGCCACTGACTGGCAATTTCGCCGTGTATACGACCACGGCAAGCCAGCCGCTTGGCGCCTATAGCCTGACCGCTGCTTATTCCGGCGACCAGAATTACAACTCTGCCGGCCCCGTCACGCAGTCCTACACCATCATTCAAGCCGGAACGTCGATCGAGGCACATGCCAATGTGGCCATTGTGGCGCCCGGAACCCCGGTGACGCTGGCCGCATCCGTGGTCTCAAACAGCCACTTCGCAGAGCCCACCGGTACGGTGACTTTCTCACTGAATGGCACCGCAGTAGGCACAGTTCCCGCGACNNCGAACTTCGTTGCATCGACGTCCACCCCATCGACTTTTGTGAGTATTAACGGCCAGCAGGCCACCAGTATGACGATGACCGCGAGCGCCACCACGGCCACCAACCTGACACCGGTTTCCATTCAGGCAGTGCTTACGGTCAATGGCGTTCCCGTAACACAGGGCACGGTCAACTTCCTTGACAACGGCAAATCGATCGGGCAGGTACAGGTGGTCGGTCTCAATCCCAGCGCCGGCGCGAAGAGCGGAACAGCAACCTTGGTGAAGCGGTTGCCGGCGGGGACCCACGAAATTGTGGGTATCTACAGCGGGGCAGGGAATCTGATTCACCCGTTCGGCAATGGTTTGCCGCCGATCACAGTGACTGGTGAGCAGATCACAAACACAATCTTGAGCGCGACCAGCGACGTGGGGACGCCGGCGAATTACGATGTCACGGCGTCTGTTGTCGCAGGCGGTTTAACGGCGCCTTCCGGCACGTTGACTCTGGAAGAGCCAAGCCTCGGCTTTTCATTGATCAGCTCCGTTCTTAGTCCGAACACGGAAGTCGCCGGGCTTACGCCGGCGACAGCCTCTACCGGGAGCCAGAATTCGGCGATCGTGGTTGGCGATTTCAACGGAGACGGGATACTGGATTACGCCGCCACCAGCGTCAATCTTCCAACTCAACTGATGGTGTACCTGGGCAACGGAGACGGAAGTTTCAAGCCCGGCATAGGCTCAGTGGCNNCGGCGGGTTGACGTCGATGATAGGGAATATAGTTACAGGCGACTTCAATAACGACGGCATCCCGGACATCGCCTTCTCCAATTACGGCCTTGAGAACGACGGATCGGTCGAGGTCTTTTTCGGGGTCGGTGACGGGACTTTCACCAACACTCCGACCATCCTCACCAACGTAGGCTCTGCCTCGGCTACATACCCGACGATCTACCTCTCGACGGGTGACGTGAACAAAGACGGCAATGCGGACTTGGTGGCATTCGACTCCCAGGACGCGACAGCGACGGTCTTCTTCGGCAACGGAGACGGAACCTTCCAGACTGGAACGGTATACCAATCTGGTAATTTTCCAGAACAGGGCGCGCTAGGCGACGTGAACGGTGACGGTTGGCCGGACATGGTCATTCCAAACCTGGTCGGATCCAGCGGATCCGGATCGTTCGTATCGGTGTTTCTCAACAACGGAGACGGAACGTTTGGCTATCCGTCGACGTATGTCTCCCACTTTCCAAACCAGGTGGTGCTCGCCGACTTGAACCACGACGGCATCCTTGACATCGTGCAAGCTGAAGACAACGGCGGTCATGTCGCGGTTATGTACGGTTCGTCGAACGGGAACTTCACGTTTTCACAATTTACGCAAACCACATTCAATACAGCCGGCGCCTGGCAGGTGGCGGTCATCGATACGAAAAACAGTGGCTACCCGGACATTCTGGTGGATGAAGAGCAGGGGAGTTCTGTCGGAGTCTTGCTCAATGGCACGGTGTCGACGACGCAGTTCAACAATGTGGCGCTGGATGGATCTGCGGCAGATAGCGAAACTCTGTCGGCGAATTATTCCGGCGACAACGCGAACCTGCTCTCGACCGCTCCATCGATCACGCTGCCTGGATCGAATGCCATGATGGCGACCAAGTTGAGCTGGTCACCGGGTGCGAATTCGACGATCTTTGGAACGGCGGTTCCCTCAAGCGTGCTCAATGCGCAGGTGGCGAACAGCGTTCCAGGAGCGATCACATACGTCGCGCAGTCAAACACAGGGGTTATCAGTTCCGTGACGGCTGGAACCATTCTTCCCGCGGCGGGCGCGTATTCAATCACGGCTACCTTCAATCCAACAAGCCCAACCGACTACGCGCAGAGCACCGCGACGACAGTCTTCAACGTGGTCAGGGCCGGTGTAACGGAGACGCTCATCTCGTCCACCACACAGGCTGCGGCGGGCGCGAGCGTAACGCTGACTGACACGGTGGTTTCGAACACCACCGGCACTCCCACTGGAAGCGTGAGTTTCTTTGCGGGTTCGCTTGCGCTCGGGACGTCGACGATCAGTTCGACGGGGATCGCGACCATCACAACGACCAGTCTCCCGGCGGGAACTTCAAGCATCATCGCGACCTATTCGGGCGACGGAAACTTCAACCCGGACACCGCGGCGGCCATCTCAGTCTCTGTCGGGTCTCCTTCTTTCGCACTCACGGTTGGCCAGCCGACGATGACCATCACCGCCGGCACAACCGGCATGGAGACGCTGACGGTGACGCCGCAACTGGGCTACACCGGGGACGTATCGTTCAGCTGCGGCAGCTTGCCTGCCGGAGTGACTTGCTCGTTCTCTCCGTCGATCGCTGCAATCGGCGCTGGACCCTTGCAGTCCACTCTGACTGTGACGACGCTCGGTCCTTCATCAACGGGCTCGGCGCAGAGCAGATCCGGAGCGGGGATGATTGCGGCCGGAGCAGTGGTGAGTCTGGCATCGATGCTGATGATCTGGCTGCCGGGTCGCCGCAAGCGGATGAGCTGGGCGGTGCTGCTCTTGATCGCCGGAATCTCGGCCTTGTCCATCGGCTGCGGAAGCAGTGAGGCCACGAAGACTACGGTCACGGGGCATGCCGCGTCGACGCTGGCGGTGGCTTCGTCGGCAACGAAGATCGCAAACGGAGGCACGGTAACCTTTAGCGCAACGCTGACGGGAACCAACGCAGCCTCGGCAACCGGCAGCATCGTGTTCTATGACGGAGCGACGCTGATCGGCCACGCCGACATCGCAAGCGGTGGGGCGCAACTGACCCTCAACTCGCTCAGCATAGGAGTACACACCATCACCGCAAGCTACGCCGGAGACACTCTCAACGATGCCTCGAAGACCGCCAGTGGATTTGAACAGGCGGTTACCGGAGAGACCTTCTTTACTGTGATTGCCGCTTCTGGGAGCGTATCCCAGTCGTCGGTTGTCAGTCTGACTCTGCAATAGACAGGAAACGCTTCGCACAAGGGTGATCAGGCGGCCGCAACCAGAAGCCGCCTGAGCATTTCTTCAACCTTCACGCCGTACAAAATGCGAACCGCTCAAACCGGATCGAAAACTTCTTTCAACAGAGTTGCCGTTCATCAGGATTTTCTGACCGCCGAGTTTGCTTGCGGCGCGGTATGACCTCAATTTATCCCAAATCTCCTCTGAGGCGGCGGCAGGGCTTGGACGCCCGCGGAATCGCCAGTCTCGGCAATAGGAAGCTTATGACACGCAAATTGATTGCTTGCCTCAGTCTCTTGTTCGTTCTCAGTGGCGTTGTATCGGCCGCCACTGTGAACGCGCCGCAGCCGCAGACGGTCTCACGCATCACCGAGCCGGTCAACGACAGCCTTCGCGTTGTGCTGAAAGGGAACGTACCGCGCCAGGCACAAGCCCAATACGATCAGGGAGCCGTGCCTGCGTCCATGCCTGCATCACGGCTCATGCTTGTGCTCAAGCACAGCCCCACGCAGGCCCAGGCAGTGAGGGAGTACATTGATTCACTCGAGAACAAGAGCTCGCCGAACTATCACAAGTGGCTTTCGCCGGAAGAATTCGGCGCCAGGTATGGTCCCTCCGACGCGGATCTGAAAACCACGACTGACTGGCTGGCGTCTCATGGGTTCACGGTCAACCGGGTCGCCAAGGCGCGCAATTCTATCGAGTTCTCAGGCACCGCCGGCTCGGTGCAAGAGGCGTTTCACACTACGATCCACAGTTATGTGATGAACGGGGAGCAGCATTTTGCCATTGCCACCGATCCGGAGATTCCGGCAGCGCTGGCTCCGATTGTGGCAGGGGTGACGAAACTGAATAACTTCAACCCCAAACGGGACGTCATGCCTGGCAAGCCGGGCAAGTGGAACACAGAGAAGAAGGCCGGCGGTGAGTTTACCGGGATTATCGACAACGATCCCTACTTGTTTCTGGTTCCGGCCGATGTGGCGGCCATCTACAACACACCCAATGCGCAGCTCAATCCTGCTTATACCGGCCCGACCTATGACGGAACCGGCGTCACGGTAGGCATTATTGGAGACGCCAATTTCACCATGCAGGATGTCGCGAACTATCGCGCCTTCTTTCTGAATGACACTTCGACGGCGCATCTGCCCAACGTGATTATTGACGGCAACGACCCGGGGCTGAACAACGACTCAATCGAGGCGCTCCTCGACAATGAAGTTCTGGGTGGTGTCGCGCCGGGCGCAACGATCAACTTCTACACGGCAGCAAACACCGAAGTCCAGGGTGGCCTGTTCCTGGCAATCTCACGCGCCCTGGACGACAATGCGGTAAGCGTTCTGAACCTGAGCTTCGGCTACTGCGAATTGCTGATGGGATCAAGCGAGAATCAGCTCTTCTATCAATACTGGGAGCAGGCGGCCGCGCAGGGCATCTCCGTGGCCGTCTCTACGGGTGACACAGGCTCAGCGAATTGCGATGCCCAGGGCCAGTCGACATCCTATAACGGGCTCGCAGTCAACGGGTTTACCTCCACTCCATACAACGTTGCTGTCGGCGGAACGGACTTTGCCGTCCTGGCATCGAATTATCCGGCATCGTTCAACCAATACATGAATACGAGCACCGGAAGCGTGGCTCCCTATTATGGCTCCGCCACCGGTTATATTCCCGAAACGCCGTGGAACAACACCACGATTTCAAACACCACGATAGACCTCAACCAGAGTTTCCCTAAAGAGGTCCTTGGGGGCGGTGGCGGCGGCGTGAGTTCGTGCGCTTTTCAAGCAAACGGCGGTTGCACGGGCGGTTATCCCAAGCCTGCTTTCCAGGCCAATCTCACCCCAGCCGATGGCGCACGGGATGTTCCCGACGTTTCTCTTTTCGCGTCCAACGGCTTCAACTATGCGCTTTGGGCCATATGCGCGGACAGTGCGGTGTATGACACGACGGGCACCGATTGCCAACTCATCAATGGCAAGCCGACCGGCAGCACGACCATCTCCGGCGTCGGTGGGACATCCGCATCGTCCCCGGCCTTTGCTGGAATGCTCGCGCTGATCAGCCAGTCGGTAGGCAGCCGTCTCGGCAATCCGAACCCGACCTTGTACGACCTTGCCTCGACTACACCAACCGTAATCAACGATGTCACTACCGGCAACAATTCCCAGCCCTGCGCTTTTACGTTTCTGGTGGGTTGCACCGCAGTGGCTAGCGGTGACCTCTATCTGAACGGCTACAACGCCGTACCGGGGTACGATCAGGCCACTGGCCT
>PMWR01000327.1 GCA_003166055.1 Acidobacteriaceae bacterium | reverse complement strand
ATCTTCTCGGCGATGGTGTCGGGAATTGCCGGGGTCATGCTGCTCTACATGGCGCTGACCAAGCTGCGCAAACAGAAGATCGATATGCGCTGCGTCGACGCCATTGCGATGTACATGTTCTATATCTACATCATCGACTTCAGCCTGGAGATGCTCGACCTGGTGCANNATCGTCCTCCAGATTTGCCTGGGAACGCTGGTGCCGCTGGTTCTGCTCTTCCTCACGCAGGTGGTGAAGCTGCCTGAGATCGCCCGCAAGTACATGTACGTCATCTCCGGAAGTCTGGCCCTGATCGGCGTTCTTGCCATGCGCTGGAATGTGGTGATCGGCGGACAGTTGTTCTCAAAGAGTTTTCTCGGCTACACCACCTACAAGATGGCCCTGGCGACCAAGGAAGGATTGTTTGTGGCGATTGCGCTGACCCTCCTGCCGCTGCTCTTCCTGTGGGTGCTGGTGAAGCTGCTGCCTCCGTGGCCTGAGAAGACCGCGCCCGAAGCGGCAGGGGATTGATGCGCTTGAGGTTTCTCCAACAGAAATGCCTTCTATCGGGTGGAATGCATGAACGATCTTCCCGACACACTAAATCGGCTTGCCGCACATCTTGAAACGCTCGAGCTGCGCGTCTATGCCCTGGAGCACCCTGCCGAAGTGCCCAGGCCTGCGCTCAAGTTGGAGACGGCTCCAGCGCAGACAATGCATCCCGGTGAAGTTCCTTCGCTTTCCCCGGCAGGCGGAATGTTCTCGTTACTGGGAAGGGCAATGTTGGGCATCGCGGGCGCCTACGTACTTCGCGCCGTTGCCGAGTCCAGNNCTATGCGTCGACCTCCGCTCTCATTCTGACTCCCATGCTGTGGGAGCTTACTCTGCGCTTCAAGGTATTGCCGGCCGCCGGCGCCGCTGCCTTGCTGGCAGCCTTTGTGTGTGTGGCCTATGCGCTGGCATGGAAGCGCAACATCGCCGCGGTCCTATGGGTCTACAACATCGGCGCAGTCCTGGTTGCCCTGGCCCTCCTGGTTGCGACGCGTGAAATGATTCCCTTCATCGCTACGCTTCTGCTGATGGTTCTCCTCTGTGAGTACGCTGAGGTGCGTCATCGCAGGCTGGGCGTCAGGCCTCTCGTGGCCGTGGCTGCCGATATCGCCTTATGGGCTCTGTTTTTCATTTACTCAAGCCCTCAAAGCGAGCGCCCCGATTACCCATTTGTAAGCACCGCCGCATTGCTGGCGCCCGCGATTGCGCTGTTTCTGATCGTCGCTGCGTCGGCAGCGATCAGGACGGCCGTGCTTCGAGAGACAATCACCATCTTCGAAATCATCCAGACGGTCATTGCGTTTCTGTTAGTCGCTGCCAGTTTGGTCGCATTCGTGCCAAGCGATGGCGCAGTCATCCTTGGCGCCTCCTGCCTGGTATTGTCCGCTTCAACCTACGCGCTCGTCTTTGCGCTCTTCGCACGCTCCCCGGAGCCGCGCAACTTCAGGGTGTTCGCCACCTGGAGCCCCGCCCTCTTTCTTTTCGGAAGCATCCTGTGCATCCCCTCGCCGTGGTTGGCGCCTTTCCTGGGTGTGAGTGCGCTTGTCGCCACCGCTCTCGGCGTTCGATTCAACCGCCTGTCTCTTGCACTCCATGGAACGATCTACCTACTCGCGGCCGCGGTCGCTTCGGGGCTCCCGGCTTTCGTCTTCCAGGCGCTTGCCGGAGCGTTGCCCGCAGCGCCGCCCTGGGCCGTCGCTCAAGTAGCCGCTTGTGCCGTTCTTTGCTATGCGGTACGCAGAACATGCACGTCGGAAGCCTGGAAGCAACAGCTTCTCCAGTTCGTCTTTGCCTCGGTGGCCATCGGCGCCATTGCCGCGCTCCTTGTCGAAGGCCTGGTGCGACTGATCGCATTCGGAGTGAGTCCGCAAGCCCATCATCTCGCGCTCATCCGCACCTTCGCCATCTGCGCGATTGTTCTCGCGCTGGCCTTCAGCGGCGCGCGCTGGCGCCGAATGGAGCTAACGCGAATCGGCTACTTCGCATTGGCTTTGGTCGCGGCCAAGCTGATTTTTGAAGACCTGAGCCACGGCCACCTGGCGTTNNGCCGCGTCTATCTTCCTCTTCGCCGTAACGTTGATCGCGGTACCCCGCGTCGCGCGCACAATGAAGTCAAATTGAACCCTGGCCGCTTCAAATCGGGATATCGCTGCATTATTTTCCCGGCGTATGATTGAGCTGAAAAGAAAGCCATTCATCTTCCCGGGGTTCTTATGGTTCGGCAGAGAATTTCACTCGTGTGCTTGTTTTTGGGAATAACGCTTCAGGCTGCAATTGCTGCCGCTCCGGCGCATGCATTCGATTCCAACCACAGTTGCGATCCTCGCGCGTATGGCGCGAAAGGGGACGGGGTTTCAAAAGATACCGCGGCGATTCAGGCGGCGATCGATTCGTGCGCAAAGCAAGGGGGCACCGTTCGGCTTGTCCCTGGCACGTATCTGAGCGCCCCAGTTGTGCTGAAGAGCAACATCACCCTCCAACTAGACAAGGGAGCCACGCTGCTTGGTTCCCCGGATCATGCGGACTATCCGCCCAAAACCGAGTTTCGTGAGCCCGGCCTGCAATCTCTGGTGAGTGCCACCAATGCATCGAATGT
>PMWR01000009.1 GCA_003166055.1 Acidobacteriaceae bacterium | reverse complement strand
GTTAACACGCCCTAGTGACTTCTTTAAGAAGATCGATCTCAAAGATGACGAATCCGAGCAGCCCTGGAAAATGCTGAAGGATTGTTCGATCGCATTTGGCGAATGTCTCGATGCGGCGCTGAAAACAGCTTTTGAGGAAACGATTACGCCCTTGAGGTTTGAGAAGGGGGCCGCGATTCCGATCTCGCCGCTCATTGCGGAGGGGGAAGATTTCCTCATCGTTCTGCGCAAAGAACTCGCAATGCGGTTTGTGTCTGAACTCTTGGAAGCTTACTCAGCCTTGACAAAGGCAAACGTTGCCCTCCAGAGTGCCGCAACGAATTCACAACCGCTCCGCAGCTTCGTATTCACGCTCAGCGGCGCGGTCGTCTTCGCCCGCTCTGGATTTCCGTTCTCCGTCTTATCGGACATGTCCGTTGCGTTGGAAAAATCGGCCAAGAATCTTCGTAATGGGCTCTCAAATCCGCAACCATGCCTCGATGTCTATTGGCTTGAGTCGACTGCGCGGGAAGATCCACTTGTGGCGCGCGAATCTTCACTAACCTATACACACGATAGCCAGCACTATTCGTTGAATACCCGGCCCTGGACCTTGGAACAGACCGAAGCGATGTGGAAGGCAGCGCAGGCGCTCGCTGTTCCGCGTAGCAAATGGCACCAGCTGCTCGCGGGCCTATGGTCGGGGGAACCGCTGGCCTCATTCCACTACCAGCGCTGGATGCAGCATCTGAGCGGCCCTCAGCTCAAGTCGATGGTGGATGCGACAAATGAACTTAGCAGAGTCGGTTTTTGGAACCAGGAGACTGCGCCTTGGCTTGAGGACATGATCGGTGACTTGACCTACCATCGCACTCCGCTACTGGAACTGCATCAGCTCCGAGAAATGTTGGACACACGGGAGAGCGAGGATGTAGAGGTGGCCACCGCATGAATGTGATTGTCGAGTTCACATGGACCACCAAGACTCCGCTGCGTGTCCACACCGGTCTGGCCCGTTCTGGTGGCGTCGATCGGGCTGTACGCGAACGCAATGACAGCCCTGTACTTCCTGGGGAGGCAGTCAAGGCGGCAATCCGCGAGGCGGCTGAGCGGATTCTACGCTGGCAAGGGAAGTACAAGATGAAGGAGGAGGAAGCGCGCTCGATTCCAATGCATCCACTGTTGCTTCGGATCTTTGCGCCCCATTCGGCGAGTTCCGATGGCGCGATGTCGAGTGCAAGGTATTTCTTTCGCAGCAGTATCGCGACCAAGGAGTCCATCATCGACAAGATGGAAGTCACCTCAACCGCCATCAACGAGGAGACCGGAACATCCAAAGACAACATGCTCCGATCCATAGAGATATGGCGCCCCGGAATCCAGTTCGATCTGGAGATTGAAGGCGTGAATGGGGATTGGTCTGTGGGGAGGCTTGACCACAAGGATCTTTGCTTGCTGTTGATGGCAATTGCTGCCACGGATGCCATTGGCGGCGGCTGGGGCATCGGCTGCGGAGAACTTGCCCTATCGGATCTGAAGTACCGAGTTGAATTGGCTTCCGGCGGCTCATACACCAGCGTAGAAACTTCCGATCTGGGCAGCCTGCAAAGGGCGATTGAGGCAATTGAATCGGATGTTGCGCCAGAGGAATTGGCATGAAAAAGATACTCATCGAGACCCTGGAACCATTGATTGTGGACTATCGTCCCGGCGTGTCGAACGAGCACGAGACGCTGGACTACATTCCAGCAAGCCGATTACGTGGCGCGTTTTTCGAATTCAGGGAGAGCATCTGCTCAGCAACACAGATCGAGGCCCTTCTCGAATATGGCGGTCCGAGGTGGACCCATGCTTGGCCCTGCGACAAAGCAGGTAATCATTGGCATGTTTTCCCAAAGTGTGGAGCGACCAGCACAACGGCACATGGCCAGCATGAAACGAAGGGACCGAAGCCATCATGGTTGCAGAATCGGAGCGGCAGCTACTACTCCTGCAGCGTGAAGACCGAAACGAATATGAGCGTCGGCCGACACTATGGACGCCACGCTAATCGCGAAGGTGCGCTGTACGCGCGCGCAGCTATCAGTCCAGGGCAGTACTTTGTTTCTTATCTCGATTTTCCTGGAGAACTCCCCAAAGAAACATTCAAAGCAAACATCGGAACTCGTCACTCCGCCAATGGATTGTGCAAAGTGACGATATTCGACTCCGATGTAACTTTTTCAATGCTCGATTCCCAGGCGCTTGGCGGCAATTTTCCAGGAGAATCGAATAGCGCTGCTATCCAGTTGCTTTCCGATGCCATTATTCCAGCTTCGGGTGGTGGTTATCTTCGCGGACTTGGCAAAGCCGACTTCGAAAAGCTGGCAGGGATTGCCGTCACGATAAAGTCTGCCTACTCTGCTTCGAAGACCGTTTCAGGCTGGGCCGGCAAATGGGGTCTGCCGCGTGAATCGGCGGTTGCGATTGAAGCCGGATCTGTCTGGTTGATAACTGTCGATGACCATAATGATCTAGGGCGTGTTAACACTA
>PMWR01000002.1 GCA_003166055.1 Acidobacteriaceae bacterium | reverse complement strand
GCACAGGACACCCGACCTGTCACCGAGCCGCACATCCCCGCGGCCTGTGCCACGCTTGAAGCATCCATCGCCGCCACGCACGGTTTGATCGCACCTCAGGATGAGCGGAAGCTCGATACCGCGCGCATTCAGAGCGCAATCGACCAATGCGCGGCGAACAAGGCCGTTGTTCTCCGCGCCCGTGGCAAGAAGAATGTATTTCTATCCGGCCCAATCGCGCTGCGCTCCGGCGTGACGCTGGTCGTAGACGCCAACACCTCGCTGGTTGCCTCGCGCGATCCACGCATTTACGATCTCACTCCAGGCAGTTGCGGCATCGTCGGCGAAAAAGGACATGGATGCAAGCCTCTGATCACCGTCGATGACGCTCGCGACAGCGGCATCATGGGCGACGGCTCCATCGATGGCCGTGGCGGAGCCAAACTGCTCAACCAGGATGTGACCTGGTGGGACCTCGCGCACACCGCGAAAATCACAGACAAGCAGCAGAGTGTTCCCCGGCTCATCTCTGTCGATCGCTCCAACGGCTTCACGCTTTACAAGATCACCCTGCGCAACTCTCCAAACTTCCATGTCGGGGTCAACAACACCGACGGCTTCACCGCATGGGGCGTCAAGATCATGACGCCGAAGACCGCTCGCAATACAGACGGCATCGATCCCGGTTCCTCGCGCAACGTAACCATCGCTTACTGCTCCATTCATACCGGCGACGACGATGTGGCAGTCAAATCCAGCAAAGCCGGACCGGCATCGAACATCTCCATTCTGCACAACCACTTTTATACAGGCCATGGCATGTCCATCGGCAGCGGAACCAACGGCGGCGTCGATCACATGCTGGTCGACGACCTCACCATCGACGGCGCGGACAACGGCATTCGCATCAAGTCCGACCGCAGCCGGGGCGGGTTGGTCCACGACCTTGTCTATCACGACGTTTGCATTCGCGATACCAAGAACCCGCTCGTGTTCACGCCGCTCTACACCACTTTCGGCGGCGATCAGCTCCCCATCTATCGCGACATCAAGCTCCAGGACGTTCACATTCTCACCGCGGGCAGTTATACGTTTCTTGGACTCGACCCCGAGCACAAGCTAGGGCTGACCTTCGACAATGTTTTTGCCGACGATCTGGCACACTCCACAACACTGGCCAAGGATGCGGATATCGCCATCGGCGTCAAGCGCGGCAACCTTGAACCTGCCGGCGAAGATGTAACCGTGCAGCAGACGCTCGGCTCATCGCCCGGCACGCCGCTGGCCTGCGATGCGCGCTTTGTTCCTTTCCCCGATCTTCCCACGGCTCCTGAAATGGCTGGAAAAATTCCGCCGGAGGACAACACCCTCTACGTTGCCGCCGACGGCACAGGCGACTTCTATTCCATCCAGCGCGCGCTTGATGCGGCGCCAAAAACCGGCGCACTGGTGCTGGTCGCTCCCGGCACCTATCGTGAAGTACTCGCCGTCGACAAGCCGAACATTCAGATTCGCAGCGCCGATACCGATGCGAGCAAGACGGTGGTGGTTAACGATCGCAGCGCCGGCGCGAACGGCGGCACGCTCCACTCCGCCACCGTCAATGTGACAGCCGACAACTTCCTCGCAGAAAACATCACCTTCCAGAACGATTTCAATCGGACTCACGCGCAGGTTTTCGCGGGTTCGCAGGCGCTCGCACTCCTTGTCACCGGGGATCGCGCAGTCTTTCGCAACGTGCGGCTCCTCGGCAACCAGGACACCGTCTACGCCGGCAGCCGCAACTGCACTCCGGATGGAGAGAATTGCATTCCCGCGCGCCAGTATTTCACCGACTGCTACATCGCCGGAAACGTCGACTTCATCTTTGGCGACGGTAAGGCGGTGTTCGATCATTGCGAAATCCACAGCACGCCCCACGCCGGTGGATACATTACCGCACAGGCCAAGCACTATCCCGAAGAAGACTCNNGTCGTCTATCTCAATACCGAGATGGACGATAAGATCGATCCGGCAGGATGGCGCGAATGGCATCCCGGCGAAACGCATTCCATCGAAACAGTTTTCTATGCCGAGTACGGCTCAACCGGCCCCGGAGCCCATCGAGCCGAGCGCGATCCGCACACCCACTTCCTTACTCCCGAACAAGCCAAACAATTTGCACCTGCCATCTTTCTCGGTGGCAGCGATCATTGGGATCCATTGCGGAAACAATGAATGGATTGCGGTGGATTGTTCGCCGCATGACACGCGCAGCGGAACGCGATTCGATTGCCCTACCAGAAGTAAGCGGCTTCGACTTTGGGCGGCGAGGAGCGGCCGTCGATGATCTCTGTGCTCAACACGAACTCCATATTCTGACCATCCCAATTCTTCGGCGCGCGCGCCTCGATCAATTCCATATTGCCTGGAATGGTCAGGAACTCACTGGCGGCAACGGTTCCGCCGCGAGCAATGCCTCCCGCGACAATCGCGAGCTTGCCAGTATTCGCGTCCAGGAATCGCGCGACGATCGCATAGTCGCGATAGTTGTGCGTAGCTTGCAGCTGGCCGCGATCGATGGACCACCGGGCGTGCGTGGGAGATTGCGTGTCTTCAATCCAGAAGTGGTCCATGTCGGCGTCGTTGCCAAACCGGTAGCGCAGGGCGCGAGACATGCGGAGGGTCCATGCGTTGTCGAAGGCTCCCACAAAGATGGCCGGGCCGCGGCGCAGATCGGTCAGGGTTGCGGTGCTATCGCCCATGAGGAGATACCCCTGGTGATGAACCGTGAGCAAGCCGGTAATGCTGGCCAGCGGCTGCAGATCGTCGACCACCAATGCGCTGGTTTCCTCCTTGACCAGCTTCTCCTGGGCAGGATTGGCCGCGTCGCGCAGCGTGATGGTGTCAACGTGGTTGAGCGGAAAGCAGACAACAACCGGTTCGCCTGAGCGAAGCAGCGGCGCCCAGAAACGATCAAGCGCCGTCGGACGTGGTCTCATGTAGAGCCAACCCGCAAACGCAATCACCAGCACCAGGCCGGCGACGAGAATCCAGGGCCTCCGCGAGCTTGAGGTGATTGCGGCGCCTTGGGAGGTTTCAGCCGGAAGCTGCCGCTCGGCCGGGACCAAGCCTGGGTGAGCCGGCTTCGCGAACTCCGTGATTTCTTCGCTCTTGTGCGGCAAGTGGAACTGAGGAATGTACCCGCCGGAGGGAAGCGTGATGCGGAGCTCATCCTGGTGGCCGGGGTCCTGGTAGTACTGAGCGATGCGCTTGCGGATCTCTGCCGCGGTCACGCGGACGATGGGCTCGGAGGCGGTATCGTAATCCGCATCCTTGCCGAAGACCTCAATTCCGAGCGTTCGCTCCTTGAGCGAATCTGCCTCGCCGGCCAGGGTCTGGCCGACAACGAAACGGAGAAAGGCCGGAAACCGCTTGCTGTGGCTGAAATGGGGACTCTCCAGCAGGAGCTCCATCTGGCGCTCGACGGCAGCCGCCTCGATGCCGCTCAATACCTCGCTACCGCTGGTTGTTGCATCCGCCATCTACTGTTCTCCATGGCTCGCGAACGCATTATACCGCTTTTGCAGGTAAGTCGCATCGACGCTCAGCGCGACCATAAACGATTGAACTGTCAAGGGTTATTCTAGTCTTTACATGTAAAGACCTTAGAGATCTTTCCGCAAGGACCTTTTCCGCGCATGAGGTTCAACTGCGAGAAAAGCNNTCGATGGCCCGGTCTTGAGTATGGGCCCGCGTGAAGGCGCCTATCCGTCATGGTGGAGGAATATAAGCGTGGAGATTTACGGTTGGAGACCCATTCAGCCACGAGGATTTTAGGGCGAATCGTCGAAAGGCTTTCAATGGCCTGAGCCTGGCTATCGTTCAGTCAACTGGCAATGCCGGTAACATCGGGATTATTGCGTCATCGCCATCTCTCCGTTCAGACAGCCTGATCGTCAACTCTATTGAAGTCGGTAAACAGAAAGTCTTTATGGCGGAGGGAGAGGGATTCGAATCGCCGATCTGCACTGATTCTAAACAGCTTATTGAAAATATTAGACGCTAAAGACTGTCAAAACGCTGAAAACGCGGTTTCCACACACGTATTACACACACGGGATTTCGCACCGCGGCAGTTCAGTTGCTGAGTGTTTTGCTCCATCAGCGTGCGTAGCCAGCGAACTCCAACCTCATGAACAGTACCTCTGATGGCGATTCCCATCAACGGACATTATCTCGTTGGGGCTAATGTCTGAGTAGCCGACCATCCGAGAACCGCTATCTTAGTGAACAGAACGGCGTTTCCGGGAGCAATCTGAGAGAGCCAGAATCTCACATTGACCGGGCTTCCGTGGAAGCGCGGCTGGTTGAACGATCAGAGCGTACTTCGATTCCAGTGGTCTTCCCTACGTGACAGTGAGGCTCACGACTCCCGAAGTCGTTACCTTATGAGTCGGACCCGCGCAGCCGACAAAGGTAACCGCGGCCCCGGCCAGCAGAACAAGCCCTAAGCAAGCAGTAACCCAAACACCCCGCGCAGCCAGCTTTCTCCTCAAGAACACAAGAGGAAGCAGGAGAATTGGCAGCAGAATGAATGCCGTGCCCGAACCCGGCTCAGTTAGAGTAAAGACCACTGTGATCTGGTAGGTTCCCGCCGGCGTCGTCGCGGATGTTGCGATGGTTACCGAATTGGTTTGAGAGTTGTAGCTGCAAGTTGCCCCAGCGGGAAGATTCAGGCATGTGACGGTGACGTTCGACGAACCGGAAGGCAAGGTCACAGAATAGCTGGCTGCCGAGCCAGGCGTCGCGGTTGCTGTCACAGTCGTAAATGTTGTGCTTCCTGACCCGGCAGCATCCACCTCGAACTGAAACGCATTGGAAGTACCCCCGCCCGGCGCTGGAGTCTCCACCGTAATGTTAGTGATTCCCACAGTGGCGATGTCAGCGGCCGGGATCTGTGCCGTCAGTTGGGTCGCGCTCCCATAGGTTGTGGTCAGAGGGGCGGAACCCAGATACACCGTGGAATTTGCTACGAAGCCCGATCCGTTGACCGTCAGCGTGAATGCTGCACCGCCGGCGCTGGCAACTGGCGGCGACAGGCTGGAGATGGCCGGGCTGGGATTGTTGACAGTGACATTGATTGAACCCGTCACCGTGTTGTAGTTGGTGCTGCCTGGGGTGAAGGTGACGCTCTCCGACGACGTACCTGCTCCCGGGCTCGTGCTCGGCGCCGTCCAGGCAAAGGTTCCGCTCACCGATGCCGTGCCTCCGCTCAACGTCGAGGAGGCAAGCGTCTGCCCGAAGGTGATCGCGCTCGCTGTCGGCCAGGCTGACACCGTCGGCGTCGCCTGGTTTACCGTCAGTTGGACGGTTGTCGTCGCCGTGGTGTAGTCGGTGGCGTCGGTCGGCGTGAGGGTAACAGAGAGCGTCTGCGGGCCTACCCCCAGCACCGTGCCCAGCGTAGGTGTGTAGTTGAAACTGCCCGAGACCGTTGAAGAGGCATTCAGTTGCGTCGCACTCAGCGGTGTTCCGTAGGTGATCGCCGTGGGCGTCGTCCAGGTCACCGTTGGCGTCGCCTTGTTTATGGCGAGCGTCCCCGGTGTGTTCGTCACCGTGTAGTTGCCCAACTTCGAGTTGGGATCGTTCAATGTCGCCGTGATCGGATAACCGCGAAAACCTACCTGGCTGTAGATTGCGGAGGTCTTTCGGCTCACAGACCGCGGGGATTCGAATTGCATACGGGATCGGCAAGGGGCTGGACGAGCAGACGACTGGGGGACCCACAAAGCTTTTGCGGGCGGGTTTTCCGGACTCTCGAAGGCAAGTTCACGAAGCCACGAAGGCATTGCTTCAATATCGGCGCCGAGATCTCTCCAGCCTCTCATGGGGCCGGCCCCGATAGGATCGCAGGGCAGCGTCCAGGGAGTTCATGTCGAAAATCCGAAATACAACGTCTACAAAGAGGGAGCACTCAAACCCATACTGTCTCCCATGTTGCTTCGGCGGTAAACTGGGGCGGGTGGCTGGCACGAGACGTGCGCAGGTGGCAGGTTCCAATGGGTAATGGCGTGGCAATAATGGTGAAAATCGAGACCCTCCTGCCCCACCGAGGTCGAAACCAGTACGAACGGCCAGAATGGCGAGTTGAACGCTGAGCGCACGCGCTCCTTGCGTGTCGCCGGAGACGTGCCATCCGAGACAAGCAGCGGCTCTTCGTCCGAGCGGTCATCGCCGAAGCGCATAGCGAAACGGATGCGCATCGGTTCGGGCTTGACGTTTATCTCGCGGGCATAGCGGGGTGCGGTGACTTCATCGATCCGGAGAGACGCCGCGCGGATCGTGAGNNAGATTCGCGGAGCACATGGGTGTATTCATCCAGCACCGCCTGGAGCCCGCCCGCATGAGCATATTCCAGGACGCGCTCCCAGTAAGGTTCGCCCGAAAACTCCATCCTGACGGCTTCGATGACTTCCGCATGATTGAAAAGTGTGAGAAAGGCTCTCCCGGAGCGCGCCGCGACAACGCGCAGAGGCAGGCACGTCGCGGGTTCTGTACGGCTCGCACGCGCATAGGCGCGCATCGCAGCCGTCGCTGGAGCGCCGGAGGCCGCGAGGGCCAGGACGCTTGCAAGATCGTCCGGCGGGGTGCCCAGACGCTCTTTACCGTTGCGAATGGAATCGAGCGTCTTCTTCGCGTGCTCGACATGGCTCGACCAACCTGCATCTTCCTCGCCCATTTCTGCGCCGGCCCATATCTGCGCCAGATCCGTGCGGTCCCACCATTCCCGCGCCGCGTCGGGAAACTTCGCAAAATCGAGGAGCATCGGCGCGAGCCAGTACCAGCGATCGTCTGTGCCGGTAGTTGCCTCCTGCGCGATCTCCAGCTTCTCGAGCGCGGTTTTAATATGGGTAACGAACTGCGCGCGCACCTCTGCCGCCGTCAGACTGGCGCTTCGCGCCAGCGCACGCGGGTCGCAGTCGCGGCCGAATGTGAGACAGGGATAAACGAGCAAAAGCAGCGGCAGGCCTGTCCGGCGGTCATCTGATAGTCCGAAGCGCAAAAGGCCGCGCTGCTTTTTCCAATCGTCTTGCGTCGTTAGCCCGCTCGGGTTGGCCGCCCGCATCATGCGGCGCTCCGCCTCATATGAAAGAAGGGAAGCGACGGCGCGCGGAACCATGTGCCACGCGGAGAAGACCAGCCGCTTTGTCACGCCGTGCAATTCCGGAGCGGCGAAAGGTCCTTCGAGGGCGTAATAGCCAAGGGCCGGCGGCATCCAGAGCAAACGCCACATGCCGCGGTCAACGGTCTCTGAAAGCAATTCGCGCAGACGCGGGTTCGCGGGCTCGATCGGCTTATAGGCGCGCGCGCGGTCAAAATCGAGAAATGTCTCCGGAAACTGCCTTACAAGGCGCACCATTTTGTCCTTTTCCGGTGCGTCGCTGAATGCTTTCTTCAGGGCATAGTTATCCATGAAGTTGAACAAGTAGGGCGCCGACTTCCAATATTCGACAACGTCCCCTTGCTCCACCGCGTCGCCGACGCTCTGCGCGCCCAGATACGCGCGGACATCGACGGCATGAAGCGAGGCGTCGGCTGGCGGCGCATCGAGAAGCATGCCGCCCCGGGCTTTTGACGAGGCGAGACGTTCCGTACGCGCCATCACTCGGCACAGGCGCTGCTGAAGCGCCGTTTTCGCAGTTCTCAGCCGAGCGAGCCCGTCCGGCGTCATCACGGCTGGCAGGGCGGCGCGATACTCCGCCAGTATCTCCTTGCAGCCCGCCGCGTCGCTGTTTTCCAGAAAACGCAGCAACGCGAGAAAGTCGCCGTAATGATCGTCATCGGCCTCGTGATAAAGACTCAGGCCGCGATACGGCGTGGCTGAGAGCAGAAGGACGCGAGCACCTTCCCCCGCCTCTGAATCAAACAGGCCCCGGGCCAGGTCTCCCGCGTCCGAATCTTCATCAAGCAGGTGCTTGAAGCGCTGAAATTCGTCCAGGATGATCAAATCCGGCTTAAGCGTTGCGATGCACACCTGCGCGAGCAGCCGCCTCAACTCTCCGATCCACCGCGTCCGCCGCTTGGTCGCGCCGTGCGGCGGAACGGAGTTGCTGCGCGAAAATATGCCGCGCAGCTCTTCGAAGCGCGTGCGCAAATCCAGTTTGCCGGCGGCTATCTCTTCCTGCACCTGTTTTGCGAGGGCGGAAACAAACCGATCCGCAATCTGCTCATTGAGTTTCCCGAAATCAAACGCCTCAAGTGCCCGCTCGAAGGGAACCACGCCGGCATAGTCTCTCATCACATAGAGCGAAGCGCGCGATCCTTTGATTCCCCATGCCCGATCCAGCAGCCGGTAAAGCAGGACCCGCTCATCGATGCGCCCGCCGCCGCCGGTTTGCTCGAAAGACGTGCCCGGAGTGAGAGCGACAAAGTTGATGCGGCGGAAATCCTGCATTTGCAGCGGCAGCAAGGTCAGGCGCGTTGCCTGCGTCGCTTCATCGCAGCCAGGAATTTTGATCCGGTCTATGTTTTGGCGGGCGATGTCCGCGTTCGAACAGATGTAGATCACATCGATCCGGCGCGTCTCGTCGCGCGTAAGTTCGTCCCAAAGATGATCGATCGTTTGTGCGATCACGCCGCGCGCCACGAGAGTCTTGCCCAATCCAACTTCGTCCGCGACAAGAAAACGCCGCGTCGGGTCCGCGCCGTGGAACCGCTGAAAGACATAGTCCACGGTGTTGCGCTGAAAATCCTTCAGCCCTTTGAGAGCGGATCTGGTGTCGGGGCGCGGGATCATTTCGGCGTCTCCTGCCGGGTGGCTTCCCAAATGGGCTCCCATATTTTCTGAAAATCCTCGCTGAGCAGCTCGGAGCTCCCCTCCTGCTTACGGAGAACGTCCAGCAGAGACGAAACACGTTCGAGTTGCGCCGGACTACGGTGAAGCGCGCGCAGCATGGTTTCCAATAAATAGGGATTGTGCGCGCCGCGCTCGCCTTTCCCCGGAGATTCAAGCAATCTGCGCAGTTCACCCGAAGAGGCGGCTCCTTCGTCGCCGCCGGCAAGAAGAAAGAGGATGTAACGGAGCAGCTGATCACGGTTCTCGATGAGAGAGCGCACAACGCGATCCTGCCGGTCCACAGGAGCCCCTTGCATGGGAAGATTCATGACGAAGACGGCCGTGCGCTCCTTATCGCCTATCCTTGCGGTGACGGAAAAGGCGATGAGAGGCGTCAGCCCGCGAAACGACAGCCGCGGAAACACCACGGACATGTCCGGGGCCTGACCCACCTCAGCTTGCTGTGTTATCGGCCACGCGCTCATCTTGACATTCGCCTTCGGCCAATGCGGCGCGCGTCCCCACTGAAGCCGGAGTTCGAACAGGTCCGCCTCGTCCGCCGGCGTGACAATCAGCCGGGGCCCCGCCGCGTCTATCGCCCGCTTCACCGTCTGGAGCAGATCATCGAGCTGCTGCGCCGTGGCATCGGCCGGTACCGGCGGCGCATCCACGTCGTAGGGCTTGAGCAGGTCGGCAAAATTCGTTTCGCCTTTCGCCTGCCGGAGAAACTGGTCCACGCCGCATTGGCTCTTTCTGCCGACGAGTTCGACCATGAACTCGACATTGTGCTGCAATGCATGCGCGGTCGCGTTGAATGAGCCGCTGAATACACTGGCATTCCAGCCGCGGTCGATCACGAAAAGCTTCGCGTGCAGACCCTCCAGCACCTCGCTTTTTGCGGGTGGTGCGTCCTCATCGGATTCGTCGGTAAGCTCCGGCGCCAGGAAGCTGACGCTGTCGCAATCCCGCAATGTCTCTTGGGGCAGCTCCTGCAGACACTCAGGACGAGATACCAAATGGGTTTTGCCGGTGTGATCCAGGAAGTCGCGCACGACCGTATTCGAGATGAATGGCGAAACGATCAAAGCCTTGTCGTGCCGCGCGCCGAAGGGGGCGGCAATCCTCCCGTTTAGTCCCGCGACCCAGAAGCGGCATTCTTTTTCGTCGAAGCCCTCGGGCCAGGTGAAGCGCACGCGACGCAGTTCATCGGCGATCTTATCGATTCCTTGGCGGCGTGGGCCAGGAAGCCGCAGGCGGGCAAGACTGGGCAGCGCCGCTATGAGATCAGCGAGAGGATGATTGGCCGCGATGGCGTTCGACCGGTCCGTGAGCTCGCCATCGAGTGCGACGACAGTGTCCCAGCAGCGGTCAAAAGTCAGATTCCGGCTCAGGCAGAGCACGCGATACCGAATCGCGCCGTCCTCCGCAATGAAGCGCAGCGCCCACACCTTCGGGTGAAATACGCCGTCGGCGTCTGGCGCCTTTACGTCGTAGATGCATGGTTCGAGGAACGTGACCAGAGGCTGATACTTGCGCGGCAGCCGGATTTGTCCGCTCTGGCAAAAGATCGTGAAGCGGTCGCCGTAGCGTCTCAGCGCTTCGAGCAAGGCCAGCGGATCGGCAACCAGCTCACCGTCCTCATGCTCCCAGTCAAAGAACGCGAACGAAAGTGGGAGCATGAGCGCACTGAGGAGATCGAGTGAAAAAGTCGTGCCGACGGCAATATCGAGCTTGCTTCCCGCCGGCGGCCGGAGCAGCTCCAGCAGATGCTGTCGTTCGTCCGGTCTAAGCATCGGCCGCCTCCAGACCATCGAAAATATCGCCGAGCAGCCGTTGCGATATGAACCATCGGAACTCCAGCTGCGATGTCCCAGAATCGCCGGTCCACAGTTCCTGTGCGCCCGGATTGTCCAGCCGCGCAAGATTCTTTTTCAGTTTGTGCTCACGGTCGTGAATGAGCAGACGCGCGGCGGGACTGTCGCACAGCCTCTCTGCATTTCCTGCCAGGGCCATATCCCACCAACTATTGATGAATTCGTGAGTGGGTGCCGTGATTCTCGGATTGACGGACCGGGCGATCTCCCAGAAACGTTTTCTGTCCCACTGCGCCAAAACGCGGGAGCGCGTGGAGATCGATTTCGCCCACTCTCCGAAGGTCCGGCGATATTTCGCTATGCTCTCTTTTCTACGGGCCTGCTCGGCCAGCATCAGGTTGTATAGCAAAGGCGCTCCGTGCATGACTTCGGAGAAATTCTGCGCGTGATCGAGCATTTCACGCAGTCGCGGCGCCAGCTTTGCGCAGTGTGGATGATGCCACGCGAACGGAACATCATCGTAGCGTTGCCGCTGCGTGACAAGCTGGGCCAGCAATGAGCCGGAACAGCCCGGGCTCAAGCGGATGCGTTCAGCGAGATATTCGGCTTCGCAGCGCGTCAGGCTCAGGGAACATTCCTTGGGGAAATCCTTCGGCGGTGCGACCAGCCCGGCATGCCAGTTCGGGGAAATGAGATCGTCATGCTCAACGTCGCGCTCCGATTTCCGTCCGCGTTGCTGCGCAAGTTGAACATAATATTGATCGAGGCTACGGTGGTATTGAACTTGCGCGCCGTTGAAGGAACGAATTCCCCATACATTCAGCCCCTGCCAGTAAACGCTGCTGGGAAGACGTTTCAGGGCTGTTTTCGCCACCTTGCCAATATTGCCGTCGTTGTCATCGGAGCGCCCTATGGGCTCAACAAGGTTCAGCTCCGCCTGCCGAGCGCTCGCCGCCATTTTTGCTGATCCGACGCGCGACCGCTCGAGTCTCTGATATGTCCAGGGGACGAGAAGAAAATATCGCGCACGGGTCATGATCGTGCTCGTGCCGGGGAAGAGCATGTCGGCGAATGCGTCACGCACCGAGCCGATGCCGAGTTCATCCCGAGTATCGTGTTCTCCGAAGAGATCGACGACATCGAGCATCTTCCGGCGCTCGCGCTCCGAATAATCCAGCCAGACAAACGTGGACATCATTTCCTCCCGCTTGCCAGACTCAGATCCTCGTGCTCAAAGGATGACGCCATACGGTTGATTTCGGTTTTGCTCAGGCCGTGCCGGGCGGCTTCATCGCGCCATTTCGAGACAGCCGTGCCGACCTGCTTTGCTATCTCGCGGGCCGCGGCGTCGTCCAGTTCGAAATACCCCGCAACTTCCAGGGCCAGTGCGAGGGACGCCGTGTTGTCATCCTCGTTGATCGCCGTGCTGAGGATGCGCGGCTTAATGTCTGTCGGCACGGGGTTGAGGTCATAGGCCGGCGAGAGCCGCCAGCCCTCCTGCCCCGCGTAGAGAAAACCGTGATTACGCAGGTGGTCGTCCGTGTTGGAAATCAGAATATTGAACACCAGCCGTCGCCACAGCGCCTCCATGTCGGCTTTCGGCGCGGCCCCGTGCTGGCGCAGCGCGTCGACAATTTCCAGATAGCTTCGGCCTTCGTTGTCTTTTGACCCCAGCATGCTCATTGCGGAGAGAAACGGAATTCGCTGCTTGCCTTCGCGGTCGAAGCGCCGCACCAGAAGCACGGGTTTCCCGGAAATGGTCTCGATGCGGCTTTCCGGCACGGCGATGCCAGCTTTTGCTGCTAGTGCAAGAGCGACCGCTTCCCACACCACCGTGTTGATGTCATCGTCCTTGCGCGGGAATTTCGCGATAGCAAGATGGCCGTCCTTTTCAAGGACGGATGCCTTCGGACGGGCGCCGCCGAGCGATGAACCCGGCGCGAACAGCAGGCGCAGATCTTCCTCGGTGTCCTTTTCCTCCATGACGTGTTCCGCTGCGGAAAGAAGTTTCGGCAGCTCGACCAGCGGCGGGATGCGCTTGACACCCTCCTCGCGCAGGAACGGTCCGCCCTCATGTTCAGCAAAGCGCAGCGCGCCTTGTCGCGCCTCGTCATCTACCAGCAGCAGGAAGTCGATCTCCTGAAGCGTGCGCGGCGCCGTCCCTTCGCGTTCCGCGCGGCGCCGTTCCATGCGGCGCATCAGCGCCCGCCCCCACCGGTCCGGCGCCGAGTCGCCGATGGCGCCGAACATCGGCGTGTCGGCCGGCGTGTGGAACGGTCCGGGGCCGAGGTGCAGCGCCGGCTCCAGCGAGAAACGCGCGGGATGTTTGAGCCAGCCCTCGTCGTATTCGAATGTGGCGCTTTCCTTGTTTTTGCGCACGCGCGCCCACAGCCGCCCCATCAGGTGGGGAACGCCGTCCAGGTCTACGTACACAAAGGTTTCTTTGTCCATCACTCGTCTTTCGCTCGTTTCGGTTTGCGCGCACTGCGAATGCGCTGCGGTAGGTTTTCCTCTTCCAACTGCAGGCCCACCGGGTCGTTTTTTGGGGCCGCGAGGTCGCCCAGCCGGTCGGCCATGCCCAGTACATAAAGGACAGTGGCGTAGCTGGCGATGGAAACGGTCGGATCGCCGCGCTCCACTTTGATGAATGTCGGCTTGCTTATGGACGCCCGCTCCGCTGCGATCGCCATGGGGATGCGCCGCCGCCGCCGCGCATCCTTAATGTCGTGGCCAAGCTTGCGCAGAGCGCGTGAAACCGGGATCGGCAGCGTCAGCATGGTTGGAATCTCCCTTTCCTTTAAAGTAAAGCATAAATTACTATATAAGCAATAGGGTAAACTATAAGATATCTTATGCCAAGTTGAAAGTGGGCATATTCGGTGCAGGCGGCGCCTCAGCCATCATTGGAACTGCGGGGAGGAGGTGTTCCCGTAGCCTGCGTTAAATGAGCATGGCCACTCTTGTCAGTGTATACTCTGACCATAGTAGTTGCGGTAGTCATTGCCCTTGGCAAGGGAGCGGTAAATTCTCAGGTCATGCGACTAAGAGGGAGGATTCTATGTCAGCCGCCGAGACGAGGGTAACTAACCCCAGATGGAGATCACGCGGGAAAGCTCGAATAGCCGCGCACAAATCATCCGAAGCACCGAATCGAAGTGAGGAATCCACGAAAATCCGGAAACTGCGACTTGATCTTGACTTCACTCAGGAGAAATTTGCACATGCCTGTGGTGTCACGCGGATATCTGCCACAGCCTGGGAGATCGGAAAGAGCAGCCCTGCTCCGCGTGCCTGGAAGCAAATGGCGAAGTTGGCGGCGAAAGTTGCTCCATCAACTGCTATGTGGTTCTGGGCAAAGGCCGGGTTCGAGCACGACGATTTCCAGTACTTGTTTCCGGAATTCAAGCGGATGGTGGAGGACTCAGAACTGCGGATCGAGCAGAAGCTGAAATCGTCAACCAGTGACGCCGTGCTTGTTCCGATAGTTCGGACCCCGTTACCAGGGCAATTGCGATTCCCGCCTTCTTCGGAGCAGATAGAGGATTATCTTTCCTTACCAACGCACCTGATCCAAGCCGACTGGAAATTGATCGCAATTCGCATCTCGGATCAATTTGTGCGCCCGATCTTTTCCAAGGGCGATATTGTCCTAGTTGACGCATCAAGTACAAATCTCATTAGGGGTATTTACTTGACGC
>PMWR01000413.1 GCA_003166055.1 Acidobacteriaceae bacterium | reverse complement strand
ACTACCAACACACCGGCGAAAGTTACAACCGCTGCAATCAAAACCAAAGACACTCTTCTTGCCATGAGAATCCTCTTGACGTCTGCTCGAAGAGCGCCGATGTTGCATGTCCCGCAGTGAATTGCCCTTCGCAATCGTCTCCCAGCGCTCATCGTTTCTCCATGATACCGTTATTGAATCGGACCGAGGCTACATTGCGCACAGCCTCAAAGGCAATACAATGGGACGGGCCAATCGTTCAGTAATACACGGTACGACAACCGGCCCGCACATCTCCTTCGCGTGCGGAGAAATTTGGCCGGCCGTATAGGAGAGAAGGAAAGAGGGTACCGATGAAGATCCTGCAGATGGCGGATTCTGTGCGTTATCGCACCATGACGACGGAAGAGCTGCGCGAAACATTTCTGGTAACCGACCTGTTTCAACCGGGAAAACTCAGCGTAACTTACGTCGACCTCGATAGGACAGTAATTGGCTCTGCGGTTCCGACCGGGAACGCGCTTCCCTTGCCCACTTACGAGCCGCTCAAGTCCAATTACTTTACCGAGCGGCGCGAGCTTGGCGTGTTGAATATAGGCGGCGCGGGCAATGTGACAGTGAATGGCGCAACCCATCGGCTGGACAAGCTCGATGCGCTGTATGTCGGCCGTGGCAACGAGCAGGTGGTCTTCTCAAGCAACGACGCGGCGCAGCCGGCGGAGTTCTACCTCTTGAGCTATCCGGCCCACGCGGAGTATCCCACCACTCTCATTCCTTCTGCCACACTGGCGAAGACGAAACTGGGCTCGGCTGAGAACGCAAACGCTCGCGAGATCACGCGGCTCATCCATCTCGAAGGTACGCGAAGCTGCCAGTTGGTGATGGGCTTTACCGAGCTCGCAACGGGCAGCGTGTGGAACACCATGCCGCCCCACACGCACATGAGGCGTTCGGAGGTGTATCTCTATTTCGATCTTCCTTCCGACCAGCGCGTGATTCACCTGATGGGCCCGGCGCATGAGACACGCAGCCTGGCGATGGCGAACAAGCAGGCAGTCGTCTCTCCGGGCTGGTCCATCCACGCCGGCGTGGGGACCAGCAACTACCGCTTCTGCTGGGGCATGGGCGGAGAGAACCAGGTCTATAGCGATATGGACGCGCTGGCGATTGCGGAGCTCCTTTAACCGGAGAGAGAGTGCGGCAATGATACTGGATCAATTCAGCCTGAAGGACAAGACCGCACTGGTAACCGGCTCGTCACGCGGACTGGGCGCTGGCATTGCGCTTGCGTTGGCCGAGGCAGGAGCGCAGGTGGCCGTTCATGGCTCACGCGCCGTACCGGTGGCAACGGAGCAGATGCTGCGTAAGGCCGCAGGCTCCACGCCCTTTAGCGTGGTTGGCGACGTGAGTAAAGCTGACGTCTGCGCCCGCCTGATCGATGAAGTGGTTGCGCACTTTGGCCGCATCGATATCCTGGTCAACAATGCAGGCACCATCCGCAGAGCGCCCGCCGTCGAGCATTCCGACGAGGACTGGCAACTGGTGATCGACACGAACCTGACCAGCGTCTTCCGTCTGACTAAGCATGCGGGCAAGCATATGCTCGCGCGCGGCTCAGGCAAAATCATCAACATCGCATCGATGCTGACCTTCCAGGGCGGCATAACAGTTCCGGGTTACGCGGCGGCCAAGGGCGGCGTGGGACAACTGACCAAGGCCTTTGCCAATGAGTGGGCATCGAAGGGCATCAACGTAAACGCAATCGCGCCCGGCTACATGGCCACCGACAATACCGAAGCGCTGCGTGCGGACCCCGTGCGCTCGCGGCAGATCATGGAGCGGATTCCCGCTGGCCGTTGGGGCACGCCCGAGGATTTGGCCGGCGCCGCCGTCTTTCTCGCGTCGCGCGCGAGCGATTANNCCGAAGTTTTCTGGAGGTCCTCAATGCGAAGAACGATTGCAATTCTAGCTGTTGCGTGCGCGCTGCCGATGGCCTTTGCGCAGACGCCGACGATCGATCATTTCACCCAGAGCCAGTTGATCGAGAAGGCTCAGGAACTGAACTCAAAAGCGCAGGGCCCCGAAGGTTCTGCGAGCAGCAAGCTGAATGAGTATCCAGGCCACTACACAATGATCGCTCTGCGGCACAAGGATGGAGGCGCCGAGGTTCATGAGAATTATGCGGACTTCTTCTTCCTCGTCCAGGGAAACGCCACGCTCCTGACCGGCGGCACCATCGAAAACCCGAAAACCGTCAGTCCCGGAGAGATCCGGGGAACCTCTGTGCAGAACGGAACCAGAACCGCCCTGAGTCAGGGCGATGTAGTCCACATTCCCGCCAATACGCCACACCAGATGCTCGTTCCCAAGGGGAGCACGCTCATCTATTTCGTTGTTAAGGTGAAGGAAAAGTAATGCTCAGCGTGTAACGCTCACTTGATTTCCAGGGCCTGAGAAGAACCCAGCGCGGCTTCGGCGACGAGAACCAGCAACTGGGGATAACCTGTGATCAGGCAAAATGTAAGCGTGAAAAGCATGAGTGCGCCGGGAACAAGTTTCATGGCTGCGGTCTCCTTGGAGTGCTTTTGCCGCTGGGCCTGTTTCGATGCGACGGTAAATCGTCTAACTTGGCAGGATGACTTGCTCCAGCGCAAGCATAACTCAGTCTTTCTGGGTCCGTCGAACAACTTTCGCGATCGGGCAGGGTCTGAATTAGGGAGAGAATCTGGATTGGGAAGAAAATCCGGGTTGCATCCTCCATCGCCCAAGGCACAGAACAGGGAGAGTCCGTTGATCAAACAGTGCAGAGGACCGATCGCCGCTCTCATGTGCCTCGGCCTTGTCAGCCCCTCCGCCCCGGCCATGGCGGAAGCGGCGCCCCAACCCAACCAGGCGAGCAGGCATCCTGCCGCCCGCCCAGCCTATCAGCCCGGCCAGTTGCATGGCGATGAGCGCATCCTTCACGCCCTCAACCGCTTCACATTCGGAGTCCGCCCAGGCGACCTTGAAGCCGTCCGCGTTATGGGCCTCGAGAAATGGTTCGATCTGCAATTGCACCCTGAAACTCTCGACCAGTCCGGCATCGAAGCTCGCCTCGCCGACTTCCCCGCCATGCAGGGCGACCCGCAGGGTCTGCTCTACTACTTTCCCAGCAATGCAGTGATCCGCCAGGCAATCGACGGCAAAGCGCCCATCCCCGATCGCCCCGCGCTCCGCGCCATCTACGAAAACGAAATGGCCCGCGTTGAGTTCAGAAGGCAGGAAAAGGATCGGCGGAAGCAGCAACAAGCATCAGCCATCGCCACTATCACCAACCCAGACAGCACTAACCCACCCATGCCCAACCCGGCCATGGCCCAATCCATGGCTGAAACAGCCAGCGCCCCAGGCATGGACACCACGGGGAAGATCACGCCGCAGGCCGAACAAGCATCGGACCAAATCCAGCCCCCATCGCTGCAACAAACCGGCCAGATGAACATGGCCCCGACCGCCGATAAACCCGAGCCCCCTGCCTTCGATCCGGCGCTCATCTCCGAAATTCTCGCCCTCCCCGTGCAAAGCCGCTTAGCTCGCCTTGCTGTCATGAAGCAGCCTCAGTTCGACGCCTTCCGAAAGGCCCTCAAGCCGCCCCAGCGCACCGCGCTCCTGGCTGGTCTCAACCCGGCTCAGAAGGAGTTTGTGGCCGCGCTTGAGAACCCGCAGCGCCTTATTGCAGATGAATTGGCAAGCCAGCGCCTGGTCCGCGACATCTACTCCAACGCCCAGCTCCAGGAAGTGATGACCGATTTCTGGCTCAATCACTTCAATGTCTACCTTCATAAGAACGAAGCAACCCCCTACTATCTCGTGAGTTATGGGCGCGACGTGGTTCGCCCCAACGCGCTGGGCAAGTTTGAAGACCTGCTTGAAGCCACTGCGCACAGCCCTGCCATGCTTCTCTACCTCGACAACGCCAGCAGCATGGGCCCCGATTCGCCGGCCGCCGAGAAAGCAAAAGAGCGGGCCGCACGTAATCCTAACGCAAAAAAAGCAGCTCCCGAGGGTCTCAATGAAAACTACGCCCGCGAGCTCATGGAGTTACAAACTTTGGGCGTCAACGGCGGCTATACGCAGGCGGACGTAACCCAGGTAGCGCGCGTCCTCACAGGCTGGACTGTCGATCGTCCGCAGCGAGGCGGCGGCTTCAAATTCGACGAGAATCGCCACGAACCCGGCAGCAAAAAAGTTCTCGGCAAAAAGATCAAGGAAAGCGGCGAAAAGGAAGGCCGCGAGTTGCTGCACATGCTCGCCACTCGCCCCGCGACGGCCCAGTTCCTCTCCCGCAAGCTGGCAATCCGCTTCGTAGGCGACGATCCTCCGAAGACCCTCGTGGATCGCATGGCCCAGTCTTACCTTGCCAGCGACGGCGACATAAGCACAGTTCTCAAGACGCTCTTTCACTCCCCTGAGTTCTGGGCCACGGGCGCTTATCGCGCCAAGGTCAAAACGCCCATCGAGTACGTCGTCTCCGCCGCCCGCGCCGCCAAGGTGGACACCGCCAATATGCAGCCTTTGATCAATGCCTTGCGCGAAATGGGCATGCCGCTTTACGGCGCGGTGCCTCCCACCGGCTACAAGTGGGATTCGTCCGACTGGGTCAGCACCGGAGCCCTCGTCAACCGGATGAATTTCGCGCTCACGCTCGCGGCCAACAGATTTCAGGGCATAGCCGTGAACATCGCACCGCCGCCCGCTTTCGGCACCGTGCAGCTTGCGGAAAACAACGGCTCACCCGCCGTGATGCACAACGTTGCCACAGCAATCGATCCCGCAAATATCCCGCCGCCGGATGTTGAAGAGCATCGCCTCGAGTCGATCCTCGTCGCCGGCGGTGTGAGCGATTCGACGCGCTCGGCCGTCTTACAACAGCTAGCTGCACAGGCTTCCCCCTCAATAGCAGCAAGCACATCGGCGCCGCCCAGGCCCATGAACCCAAAGCAAGCCGCATCGGCGCTCGAAAAACAAGATCAACTGCTAGCAGGACTATTGTTAGGCTCCCCGGAATTTCAACGAAGATAACCAACGCAGACTCGGCAGCAAGAGGTTCACCATGCAGACCAACCGTAGATTCTTCCTGCGCAATGGAGCACTGGCCATCGCCGGCACCGCCGTAATCCCAAGCTTTCTGGTCCGCTCCGTGATGGCCGAAGCCGCGACAGCCCCTGGCCGCCGTCTCGTCGTCATCTTCCAGCGCGGCGCGGCCGACGGCCTCAACGTGGTCGTTCCCTATCGCGAAAAGAACTACTACGCCATGCGCCCCGGCATCGCCATTCCCGAAACCCAGGTTCTCGATCTCGACGGATTCTTTGGGCTGCATCCCTCGCTCGCTGCATTCAAACCGCTTTATGACCAGGGTCATCTCGCCGTCGTTCACGCGGCCGGCTCGCCCGACATGTCCCGCTCCCACTTCGACGCGCAAGACTACATGGAGTCCGGCACGCCCGGCGTCAAAAGCACTGAAGACGGCTGGCTCAACCGCGCGCTCCAGGCTGAGGACCTGCGCCATCCCTGCGCCGGCACCTGCGAGCAGCACACAGCCTTCCGCGCACTGGCGCTCGGCTCCCAGGTTCCTCGCACATTGGCCGGCAAGGTACCAGCCATCGCGCTCTCCAACCTCAATAACTTCGTCGTTGGCCAACACGGCCCCACTCCCTCAGTCGCCGCCAACGCCTTCGAAGCCATGTACGGCGACAGCGGCGACCGCATCTTCCACGCCGCCGGCGACGAAACCTTTGAAGCCGTCAAAATGCTGCGCGATGCCAATCCCGCACAGTACAAGCCCGCCGCTGGCATCGAATACCCCAACAACGACTTCGGCAACAACATGAAGCAGATTGCGCAACTGCTCAAGTCCAACCTCGGCGTTGAAGCGGCCTTCACCGACGTCGGCGGTTGGGACACACACCAAAATCAAGGCGGAGTCAACGGCCAGCTCTCAGACCGCCTGCGTGAGTTCTCAACAGCCATCGCCGCCTTCTGGCAAGACATGGGCGACGCTGCGGAGAACGTCACTCTTGTCACGATGTCCGAATTTGGCCGCACCGCGCGCCAGAACGGCACCGGCGGCACCGACCACGGCCACGCCAATGCGATGTTTGTTCTCGGGGGCAATGTCAAAGGCGGCAAAGTCTACGGCCGCTGGCCCGGTCTAGCCGATCATGAGTTGAACGAGGGCCGCGACCTCGCCGTCACCACCGACTTCCGCCAGGTCTTAGGCGAAGCCGTCAGCAAAACCATCGGCGCCAACAACCTTGACCTTGTCTTCCCCGGCGCCAAGCTCCGCTCCGCCGGCTTCCTCAACGTCATCTAGAAATGTTTGAACCAGAAAAAGCTGTCATGCTGAGCGGAGCGTAGCGAAGTCGAAGGATCTGCTTCATGCAATCAATGCACCGTGCCCCATCCATTCCGCTTGTTTTTGCGGAATGGATGGGAAGCATGAAGCCGAATTTCGGAAACTGTAATCTGTAATCTGTAATCTGTCGTCTCACTCCGCACGCAACGCTTCCGCAGGATCAACCGAAGCCGCCTGTCTCGCCGGAAAATAGCTGGCCATCAACGCTGAAATCGCCAGTACCACTGCTACGCCAATCAGCGTCCACGCATCCCACGCCTGCACCCCGAACAGCAGCTTCCGCATAAGCATCGCCGCGCCCACTGAACCCGCCAGCCCTAGCACAACGCCCACTGCGATGAGCCGTCCCGCCTCTTTCAACACCAAACGATAGACCGAACTCCTCTGCGCGCCCAGCGCCATGCGCACGCCGATCTCACGCGTCCTACGACCCACCGAAAACGCAATCACTCCGTACAGTCCCACCACCCCCAACACCAGCGCCAAAACCGCGAAGCCACCGAACAGGTACGCCGCCGAACGATGAATATTCGCAGCCTCGGAATCGTCGATCCGATCCTCCATCGTCCTTTGCCAATCAACGCTCACGTTGGGATTCACCCCGTGAATCATCGGCGCCAGCGCTGTTAAGACCGCTCCCGGATTCTGCGAAGTGCGCAATATAAGTGAATAGTAAGAGCTCGGACTCTGGTTGAACGCCTCGTACTCGGCGGGCCATTGTTCCTGATCCAATCCCGCTTCCTTCAAATCTTCCACCAATCCAACAATCTGGCGAATCGATGCCGGCGTCAGATCGGTGTCGCCCATCTTTTTCCCAATCGGATCTTCCCCAGGAAAATACTTCCGCGCGAAGGCCTCGTTAATAAGAACCACTTTAGGCGAATTCGCATCGTCCTGCTCGGTGAAAAAACGTCCGCTCTTCAGCCTGACCTGCAAGGTCCGAAACAGCCCCACACTCACCACACGATCATTCACCTCGTTGTGAATGCCGTTGTAAGGCCTTCCCACAAACCGCACCCAATCCGTATCGCAGTTGCAACTCACCGGCAGCACATCCATCGCCGCTGCCGATTCGACTCCCGGCATCGCGGAAGCCCGCTCCAGCAGCGCACGCTCAAATGCGAGCACCTGCGCAGGCTTGGGAGCCACACTCTCGGGCACATGCACGTTCACAGTCGCCAGATGGTCAGCCCTGAATCCAAGGTCCTCGTGCAAAAGTCTGTACAAGCTCTTACCCAGCAAGCCCGCCCCCGCCAGCAATACCAACGCGGTCGCCAGCTCAATCACCACCAGGTTCGCGCCCATCCGCCGCCATAGCGTTCCCGCGGACCCGCGCCCGCCCTCCGTCAATCCATCGCGCATGTCTGAAAATCTGAAATGCAGAATGGGCGTGATCGAAAACAGAATCCCCGCAAGCACAGCCAGGCACGCCGCAAAAATCAGCACGCGTGGATTCAACCCCAGCCCGCGCAAAAACGGCATCCCGTCCATCCAGTCCTTCGACATCAACCCGCTCAATCCCTTCATGCCGCCATAAGCGAGTCCGAGCCCCATCGCGCTGCCTGCCACAACCAGCGTCACCGCCTCGGTAACAAACTGCCGCGACAATCGCACACGCGATGCGCCCAGCGCCCCGCGCACCGCNNCTGTTGCCACGATTCGAGTCCGGATATTTCCTCTCAAGCCCCGCCGCAATCGACTTCATCTCCGCCATCGCGGCAGCCACCGTCACACCACCCTTCAACCTCGCCACGCCGTCAAGATTGTGGCAACTGCGTCGCGTCTCGCACCCGCCAGTCGGCTGCAACGGCACCCAGAACTCCGCGATGTCCCGCGGCGCAAATTCAAAATCCCGCGGCAGCACGCCCACAATGGTGTAGGCCACTCCGCTCAAATTAACCGTCTGCCCCACCACATCGCGCCTGCCGCCAAATCTGCTTTGCCATACCCCATAGCGCAGCAACACCACGGGAGACGCGCCCACCGCATCCTCGTCCTCGCGAAAATCCCGTCCCAGCATCGGGTGAATCCCCAGCGTTCCCAAAAATCCCGCGCTAACCCGTAATCCATGCACCGGTTCCGTGCCGGACGGCGTATTCAGCTCAAATCGATTTGCGGCATACACATCCAACGAGCTGAAAACCGTATTCACCCGCTTCCAGTCCAGATAATCCGCATACGAAAGATCGTTGCGCGGAAAAAGCTCCGTACTCTCGTTCACCGCAACCAGGCGGGCGGGATCGGGATACGGCAACGGCTTGATCAGCGCCGCATCCACAAACGCAAAAATCGCCACGCTGGCCCCAATCCCTAATGCCAGAATCAGAGTCGCCGTCAGCGCAAATCCCGGATTCCTGCGCAATTGCCTTACCGCAAACCGAAGATCCTGCGCCACTGTCTCGGCTTTGAATCCAACCACCTCGTGGCTCCTCTCTTTCACGCGCGCAGTATTCCCGAACCGCCGCATCGCCGCGTATCGCGCGGCCTCCGGCGTCATCCCACCTGCAACAAACTCCCTCTCCGCCTGCTCCCGATGAAACGCCATCTCCTCGTCCAGTTCGCCCCTGAACCGAGTGCGGCCAAAAAGAATTGCGAGCCTCTTTATGAAACGGCTAATCGCATTCATCTAGGCCTCCTCTGCATTCCGCAATACGCGCCCAATCGCCCCAATCATCTGCTCAAACTGCGACAGTTCGATCCCCAGTTGTTTCCTCCCCGCCGCAGTCAGCGTGTAGAACCGCGCTCGCCGATTGGTCTCCGTCATCTTCCATTCCGCCCTGACCCACCCTTGCAACAGCAGTCGCTGCAGCGCCGGATAAAGCGAGCCTTCTTCCACCGTCAGCACATCGTCGGAAAGCCGCTTGATTTGCAACGCAATTCCGTAACCATGCAACGGCGCGCGCGTCAGCGTATGCAGAATCAGCATGTCCAACGTTCCGGGCAACAGATCGGGTTTCTTGGCCATGGATGTATATATAGTTTATCTATGGGTAGAGAGTCAATGGCAATTCGTTTCTCATCTTTCCCGCGCCCTCTAGACCAAAAACAATGGCTGCCCGCAACCAGGCAAGCAGCCATTTCAACTCAAGCTTCAGCCGTCCCTAGTCCCTTAGTCCCTAGTCCCTTAGTCCCTGCTTTTTCAGTGCTTCGCGTACATCTCCATCACGTCTTTGCGCAGTTCCGCACGGCTCGACGCACGCGTATAAAACATGTGCCCTCCCGGATACTCGCGCACCGCAACCCGTGTTGGATCGCCCATCACCGGCATCTGGTCCACGGTCAGCACCGACCCCATGAATGGACACGACAGATCGTTCCACCCGTGCACAATCAGCACCCGCAGCTTCGGATCGGCCGCCACCGCTTCGCGCAACTGCGCCACCGAACCGCGCCTTAAGTCATCGCCGCGATCCCATCCCCGCGCCACATCAAACGACAGCGCGTTGTACCGTGCGTCCACCTTCCATCCCACCGTGCGGGTCACAAAGTCCACCATCGCCGTTGTCATCGGTGCAATGATGCTGCCCAGAATCGGATCGATCGACCGCCCTTCCGGCGAAAATGGAAACGGGTCGAA
>PMWR01000425.1 GCA_003166055.1 Acidobacteriaceae bacterium | reverse complement strand
GCGAAGACCACCTCCCGAATCCCGCGCGGCTTGGCAAACCGAATCACCGTCCCGGCTGCGTTGCGCACGCCGGTGACAGTTGCCCTAGCCTGCTTCCCCAGTCCCACAATCACCAACCGTTTCGCCTTCAGGCCGGCCGGGGCGTGCAGCAGCAGCGTCTCGTTTGCGCCTGCCTTGTACTCTCCACTTGCCAGCACTGCACCAGCGGCGGATAGGATCGCTTCGTCCGTGGTCAAAAGAACAGGTTCGGGCTTGGCGCCGGGGGCTTTTGAGGTTTGGGTGTCGACGGCTATTACGGCCAGCAGTTCCGTCTCAATTCCAGCGGGAAGGGCAAAAGACAGTTCAGTGCGCATGGGAGACATTATTTCACTTGAGGGGTAAACGAACCATTTAGACCGTTTGAATGCACCCTATGACATAGGACAGATAAATGTCACAAAATGTGAGAATGTCATTTCATTGATGATGTGACATAATCAAGCAGGAGTGTCAAAATGGCATCAACTGTCACCAAATCGACCGGCGCGAAGGCCAAAATCAACCAGAACGGGCGCATTGTGATCCCCGCCGCGATTCGCGAGGAGCTGGGTGTTGCGCCCGGCGATACGCTCCTGATGGATGTGGTGGACGGTGTTCTGCGCATAGAGTCCTATCCGGCGCGCATTCGGCGGATTCAGCGGGAAATCGCACAGTATATCCCGGCCGGAATCTCGTTAGCGGACGAACTCATCGCCGAGCGTCGAGAGGAAGCGCGCCGCGAAGAAGAGGAATCTGAGCGCCAGTGGGCGGAAGCACGCTTGAGGGACGAGGGAAAGATTGCCTAAGCCCGCTGTTCTTGATTCTTCCGCCGTTTTAGTCCTGCTTCAAAATGAACCGGGAAGTGCGACCGTAGGCCAGGTGATTCACGGTGCGCTTTTAAGCGCCGTCAACCTGACTGAAGTCCACGCAAAGCTGATCGGGAAGGGAGTGCCCTCACTGATTTCCTGGCAGAGAGTTGTCGCCTTGCAGTGCAATCAGTGTTCCTATACGGAAGTGCATGCGCGGATTGCCGCCGAACTGATCCTGGTGACGAAGCCGTACGGCCTCTCTCTCGGCGACCGGGCCTGCCTCGCTCTCGCCATCGACCGCAACGCGACGGTCTACACCACCGACAAGGTCTGGAAGAATCTGTCCTTAGGGATTGAAATCGAATTGATTCGATGAGCTGCGGCCTATAATCACCCGGACGTTTGTTTTGTGTTGCGAGAATGCGTGTGGAGTCTGCCGTGAGGAAGTGGATAGCAAAGATTTATAGGCCCGCCGGGTTCATGTTGCTGGGAGCCTTTACCGGGTCGGGGCTGACGTTGGCCATTCAGGGGAAATTATCGACGCCTGATATGGTGCGCGGGATGGTGTTCCTGTTGGGGCTCGGGGTACTTGTAGCCGGTGCAAGGAAGAACAAGGCTCTGTTTTTTCTCGCGATTTGTTTGCTCTGGGGTGGTGATGCGGTCAGATCGTGGATGCGCTCCGGAAGACTGTTCAATGCGATTTTCCTGACATTGCTCGCATTAATTTTTGCGTGGTCGGCATGGGCTGAATATGATCGGGGAAAGAAAAAGCGCGCAGACGAGATAGCTCAACCGATCTGATAGCCTCGGCCAACGTATCGGCTCTACCGCCCCATCTTATGCTTGCTGGCGTTTACTGCCGCCCGGGCCTCGCGATCGCCTTCGCGGCGCTTCTCCGTCTCCCGCTTGTCCCAGTCCTGCTTGCCCTTGGCCACCGCCAATTCGCACTTTACCCGCCCGTTCCTGAAGTAAAGCCGCGTCGGGATGAGCGTGTGGCCCTTGATCTGCGTCTTGGAGAGTAGCTTGCGAACCTCTTCGCGGTGCAGCAGCAACTTGCGGGTGCGCGTGGCGTCGTGGTTGGCGATATTCCCATGCGAGTAGGGACCGATATGCACGTTGAGCAGAAATGCCTCGCCATCCTTGATGAGGCCGTAGGANNTCACCCGAGGCCACGGGGTCCCGTGGCTTGGCTGGCTTGGTGGGGCCGGGAGCGGTCGGCTGAACAATTACGTGGCTGGTTTGGCGCGCCATTCCGAAGCATCCTCGAGTCTTCATCCTAACATCGGCGAGTTTTTCCCTCCTCCGCGCGGGTATTGGTGCGGGATTTCACTCAGTTCCAGCGGGGCTTTGCTAGAATGAGGCATCTTTGCGTGCGGAAGAATACCGTTCAGAATCATGTTTGTCACCGTGAAAAGATCTGCGTCCAGGGCGGCCAAGGCAGCCCGCAACAGCCCAATTCCACATGCGGGCTGCTTATGACGCCTGGGAGTTCGATGAACCGCCGCGTTATTCGACTGGCTGCCTGCGCACCCTACCCTGTCCGGTCCGCCTTCTCCCGAGCTTCTCTCTGGATTGCCCTCGCCGCTGTTTTCGCCGTCGCCGCCCTCTCCAGCCCTCGCCTCTGCGCCGAGTCGGCCAGCTCCGACTTCAAGCGCGGCCAGGCTGCCGAGGCGCGCGAAGACTACGATACCGCCGTCGACCTCTACCAGAAGGCGATCGCCAAGGCGCCCAGGGACCTGACCTACACCAGTGCGCTCTATCGCGTGCGCGTTTCCGCCTCGGGCATGCACATGACCAAGGGCCGCAGGCTGCTGGCCGCCGGCGATGAGCAGGGCGCGCTCACTGAATTCCTCCACGCCGCCGAAATCGATCCCGCCAACGAGTCCGCGCAACAGGAGATTGCCAAGGTCCGCCAGAGGCACGGCGAGACCGTATCCAACGGCGAAAGCGCCGTTCCCGAGGCGCCCGGCACGCAGGCGGAACTTGACTCCATCGGCTCGCCGGTTGAGCTCAAGCCCATCTCCAATGAGCCGCTCACGTTGCACATGAGCGGGGACGCCAAGACCGTCTACCAGGCCATAGGCAAGGCCGCGGGCATCAATGTCCTCTTCGACCCGGAGTACAACTCAAAACCCGTCCAGGTGGACCTGACCAACATGACTCTGCTCGATGCGCTGCGGATTGTGGGTACCATGTCCAATACCTTCTGGCACCCAGTCACCACCAACACCATCTTTGTCGCTGCCAACACCACCGCCAAGCGGAGGGAGCTCGAAGAGCAGGCCGTCCAGACTTTCTATCTCTCCAACGCCTGGCAGCAGAATGACGTCAACGACGTGCAGACCGCCCTCCGCAACGTGCTCGCCGGCCAGGTGAAAATCTACGCCGTGCCCAGCCAGAACGCCATCGTGGTCCGCGCCACGCCCGACGAATTGCTGCTGGCGCAAAAGCTGGTCAACGACCTCGACAAGGCACGGCCCGAAGTGGTGGTCGACATCTCCGTTCTCGAAGTCAGCAAGAACTGGGAAAGGACCCTCGGCATCGCCTGGCCGTCGACCATTGGCCTTGCTCTGCAAGCGCCCAATTCCAGCACGACAAGTAGTTCCAGCAGCACAACTACGACCGGAACCACCAGCTCGACCGGGTCCCCCAGTCTCTACGACCTGGCCCACCTGAAGGCTTCCGATTTTGCGGTCACCATCGGCGGGGCCACCGCCAACCTGCTGCTCACCGACGCCAATACCAAGCTGCTGCAGAATCCCCGCATCCGCGCCACCGATGGCCAAAAGGCAACCATGAAGATCGGTGAAAAGATCCCCATTGCCACCGGTTCCTATCAGACCGGCGCTGCCACCGCGGTGGTCAGCTCGCTGGTCAATACGCAGTTCCAGTATCAGGACGTCGGTGTGAATATCGAGATGACGCCTTCCGTCCACTATGACAACGACATTACTTTGAAGATCAAGATCGAAGTCACCGCCGACACCAGTTCGGTCACCATCAGCGGCGTCACCGAGCCTATTCTCTCGCAGCGTGTTGTCGACCAGGTGATTCGCCTGCGCGAGGGGGAGGCCAGCATTCTTGGCGGCATTCAGGAAAAACAGGATCAGGTGAGCTGGACCGGCATTCCCGGGCTGAGCTCGATTCCCGTCCTCAGATATCTGTTTGGTTCCAAGGACCACACGATTACCGACGACGAACTCGTTTTTCTGATCGTTCCACACGTTGTGCGCCAGCAGTCACTTGACCAGGACAACCTGCGCACCGTCGATGTCGGCTCCGGAGCCAACATCGAACTGCGTCACGTTCCGGCACAGCAGCCCGCCCCGGCAACGCCCCCTGCAGCAACACCGGCATCCAATCCGCCGGTGACTCCAGCACCAGTCCCGACCCCTTCGCATCCGCCCGTCACACACCCGAATCTCGGTGTGGTTCCCGGCCAAAGCGCAGCGGCGGCAGCGCCCGCGGCTCTCAAGCAGCTCGACGATTCAATGAATGCGCTGGGCCAGACGGCCAACGCGGCGGTCGCCAACCCATCGTCCGTCGCACCTAATTCCATGGCCCCCAATCCTGCCGCACCCAATCCCAATTCGGCGCTCGCTCCCGGCCTTCGGCTCGCGTTCAATCCACCACCGGGCCCGGTTGCCGTGGGCGCAACGTTCCAGGTCCCGGTCGTCCTCAGCGGCGGTATCGATGTTGCTTCGGTGCCCTTGCAGATTCACTACGATCCGGCTAAACTTTCGCTCGTGAACGTCGGTCCCGGCGAGTTCCTCGGCCGCGACGCAGCGCTGGTTCACCGCGACGACGGTTCCGGCGGTCTCAGCATCAGCGCCGCGCGCCCGCCGGGAATTCCGGGCGTGAACGGTTCGGGCATCGTCTGCGTCCTTAGTTTCCAGGCCAAAGCCGCGGGAGAGAGCGCCCTCGCCATCACCCGTTCGGCAGTCGCCAACAGTGCCCAGAAGCCGTTGCCTGCCCAGGGCGCGCAACTCAATATTGTGGTGAAGTAGAACCATGAAACCCGTCCTCCTCAAACCTGCGCCGGCCAAGCCCGATTCGATCCCAGGGCGTTGGCCATTCCTGGCTGGCCGCGCCGGGGAGCGGGGCCTTACACTGATTGAGCTGATCGTGACCTGTGCGATTCTCTCCATCCTCGCCGGAGCGGCGGTTCCCGTGGCCCGCTTCGCGATCAAGCGCCAGAACGAGCGCATTCTGCGCTTCGACCTGTGGATGATGCGCGACGCCATCGATGCCTACAAGGACGCGGCCGACAAGCACGCTTTTCAGACCAAGGTGGATACCCAGAACTATCCGCCCGACCTGGAAACGCTGGTGAAAGGGGAAGAGGTGCAGGGCAAGAAGGTGCGATTCCTCCGCTACATTCCCGTGGACCCCATGACCGGCAAAGCCGAATGGGGATTGCGCTCCATGCAGGACGATCCGGATTCAACCTCATACGGCGGCCAAAGCGTGTTCGACGTGTATACGAAGTCCGACGGCACGGCCCTGGACGGCACCAAGTATTCAACGTGGTAGGAATGAAGCGGAATTAGTGAAGGAAGCGCCGCAAACAGCAACGAGGTCCCCAGTGCGTACGAATCGCCAACAAAACGCGGGCTTTACGCTCATCGAGCTGGTCATCGTCATGGCCGTAATCGGCGTTTTGGCCGCGGTCGCCGTGCCCAGCTTCATCGGCGCCATCAAGCATGCCCGCGAAGCGGTTCTCAAAGAAGACCTGCACGTCATGCGCGCGGCCATCGATTCCTATACCATGGATAAGCAGAAGGGGCCGCAGTCGCTGGACGACCTGATCCAGGACGGTTATCTGAAGTCGATTCCCGAAGACCCCATGACCCACAGCAAAGATACCTGGGTCACCAGCACCAGCGATACCCTCTACTCCATTGATCAGACCGACCCCGGCATTGACGACGTCCACTCCGGCTCCGAGGAGACGGGCTCCGATGGACAAGCGTATTCTACCTGGTAACCGGCTCTGAGAAAGGCGACAATGTTTGCACGAACGCTGACGGCGCTCCTGACGATCGTGTGTATCGCTGTGTTCTGCGGTTCCCTCGCGGCCCAGACGGATAGAACCATCACCATTCGGATGCTCGATGGCGCTACCGGCAAGCTCCTTTCAAGTGCGAACCTCCTCATCCGCATCAATCATCAGAAAACCCCTCATGCCGATTGGGTGCATGCCAACGAGGACGGCACCGCCAGGTTGACCTTGCCGCCCGATGCCACCGTGCTCACGCCGGAAGCGACTTACCACGACACGATGGAAACGTACGTCAATTGCGATTCCGTCAAAGATAAACAGTTTTCCGGCGCCCATTGGTACGCGGTCTCTGGGATACTCTCGACGGGCGTGGTTACGCCTAATGGCTGCGGCAAAAAAACCGCCGTCGCAAAGCCCGGAGAATTTATCTTTTTTGTCCGCCATAAAAACTGGCAAGACTCCATGCGGCAGGATTACACCGAATAGGGACCGGGCAACCGGCTGAATGAATCCCCAATGATGGCCCCCGATGCAGACTGATCCCCTTGATGCGGCGGTCGATTTTGCCCGGCAGGTGAATCTCCTCTACGCCGCCCTTGTCTCTACCGCCCCAATCACCGAAACAGAGCCATCCCTCGGCGGCAAGCTGCTCTACGCCGCGGAACTCGACCCGCAAGGCCGCGTGCTCGTCGTCGCCGCCAACATCGCCGGTGCAGCGTCCCTTGTTGCCACTACCGATCATGCAGCTGGAAAGCAGGCGATCCGCGATGGGGTNNCTGGAGCGGGGCGTGCTCCCCGACCTGTTGCCACCGGCCACGCCATCAGGGCCGGAATATGAGAAGTTTTTCGCCCAGGGTGCGCGTAGCGTCGTAATTGCTCTTGAGGATGAGTGCCAGGTTCTTCTCATGTGGCAAGTGGCGGAGGCGCCTGCCCGATGGCTGCCGCAGATCGACGCGGTTGTCCTCGAATCCCTGAGTGCGGACGACCTTGCTGCGCGCCGTTGGCTGCGATTGGCTCCGCGGTACCTGGGGCGGCTGGCGCATGGGCTGCATGTTCTTGCCCGCGACCGGCAGTCCGCCGAGAGGCTGATCGACGCGATCCGCAACGAAGTTCACCACGGCAGCATTCCCGCCGTCGTGGAAGTTTTTGTTCGCGAGCCTGGCAAACAGCCGGAACGACAGCTTCGTCTCGAAAAGCCATGATTCAAAGCTGGGCTCGCATCATGTGACACTCGCGAAACTGTCCCACCGTCATCCACACCGGAAAGCCGGTCAGTCTAACATTGCCTCATCGAGCAACGAAGGGAGGCTGCCGGATGATCAGGAATAACTTAGCGGTGAGTATGCTGCGATTTGCGCTTTGCACTTGCCTGTCGCCGCTGCTGGCAGCGCAGCAGAGCGTCCATCCTGCACTGCCCGAAGCGGATTTCGAGGTGCCGTCCACTCTTGCCGCCCCGAGAGTATCGGAGACAATGCCCGCAACAATTAACCTTCAGGCGCCCAACCAGGTAGTCCTTCGCCTCGAAATGCCGGTCAGCTCGGCCACTGCCCAAAAGGGTGACCGCATCCGCTTTACGGCATTGAACGATTTTTCCCCCAATCGCAAGGTGGTGATCCCTGCCGGCACAACCCTCTACTCAACCGTCTCCCATGTCCGGCCAAAAACCCGCCACCGCTCCGGCGATATCAAATTCTCCGATCCAGAGCTCGATCTTGGAAATGGGCAGCGGATTCGCCTTACAACGAGTGACGGAGATGATTTCAGTAGTCCTGGAGCCATTCCGGTGATTGTAGTTGGTGCTGTCACAATTGGGCCTTTGGTGGTGGCGACGTCACCAATTTGGCTCTCAGAGTTGGTGATTCACGACATCCGTGAGCGGCGGTTCAGGTCCTTAGCACACACTCCGAAGCCGGATCTCGTGGACAAAGATTTCTTAGCGGGCGACGTCTTGACTTACTACACTCGGAACGATTCGCGAATTCGTCCAGACGGCACCGCCGCTTCGCCATCTAGCCAACCAGCTGACCCTCCGCTTCAATCCGCGCCCGCGAATCCTTGATCGCGTATCTGGCCTTGGCGGAAATGAGGTGGCGTTCAATGAACGCCGGCCAGCGTGCCCTCGTCCCAGGATTTTTTAGACGCTTTTGCCGATAATTAGCTTCCGTTGGCGCATGATGGTTTCTAGAGGCGAAACATCCATGCATGACCGGCTCTGCGGATCCATCGAAGCCCTCCCTCAACCCGCCCTTGGACCGATTTGCGGCAGTATGGGTCGGTCACCGAGGGGCCGGAAAACCTGCCCCCCCCTACCCCCTTTTATCATCTGCTTGAAAACACAGCACTTAACTGTTTAAGTTTTTTGCATCCCAAGAAAACAAAGGAGTTACAGACACCCATACGTCGGAGAAACCGCCATTTTGCACCGTCTTTGAGGCATTGGAGCGAGTTTTTTTTGCGGGGTCGCCACCGATTTGCTGACCTGCCGCTTTAGCCGACCAGCTGTCCCGCCAACTCAATCCGAGCCCACAGTTCCTTGATCCCGTAACCGGTCTTGGCGGAGACCGGCAACACGTCATCCAGTTCCAGGCCCTTTTTCAAAGCCAGCAGATTCCGCGTCCGTTCGTTGCCGCTCAGCCGGTCGATCTTGGTCGCAACCACGGCAAAATCGCGTCCCGCAGCCCGCAGCCAATCGATCAGTTGACGGTCGCTCTCTTGCGCCGGCACATTCGAGTCCACCAGGCAGACGCAAAGCTTCAGCGTCGACCGGATCGCCAGGTAAGGCTCAATAAACGCCGGCCAGCCCGCCGAAATCGACTTGGAAATCTTGGCGTAGCCGTAACCCGGCAGGTCGGCAAACATCAACCGCGGGTGCTGGCTGGGATCGAGAAGCGCAAAGAAGTTGATGGCCCGCGTCCGTCCCGGCGTGGAGGAGACCTTAGCAGCCTTCTCGCCCACCAACTCATTCAGCAGGCTCGATTTGCCCACATTCGATCGGCCCAGAAAGGCGATCTCCGGCACAGCCGGTGCAGGGAACTGCGCCGCCGCCATGGCCGAAAGCAAAAACTGTGTCGTATAGCGCATCAGGACTAACGATACAGGAGAGGGCCACTCGCGCAGGGAGGGAACGGGTGGCCTTCGAGAGAAGGAAACCAGCGCGGCCTTACTGCCGCGCCGGCATGTTCGCCGCAATTTCCGTTGCCGGCACCGCGGCCAGCACTTCAGTCTCAGCGGGCAGCATTGGCACCAGCGGGCTTTCGAGAGCCAGCGCCAGCACCTCGTCCATCTGGTCCACAAAGTGCAGCTTCATCGCCTTCTTGATGTTGTCCGGCAACTCGGCAATGTCCTTCTCGTTGGCGCGCGGCAAAATGATCTCAAAGACGCCGGCACGCAAAGCTGCCAGCAGCTTCTCTTTCAATCCGCCGATGGCCAGCACCTTGC
>PMWR01000279.1 GCA_003166055.1 Acidobacteriaceae bacterium | reverse complement strand
ACGTTGAGGCCATGGAAAAATGGACGCCATGGATTAGCCGGAATCTTGATCAGCAGGCTCACGTTGTGATCTGTGCGAATGCGAAAGACTGCGGCCTCCTGGCCCACGCGTCCCCATTCGACCGTAAGGTTGGCGTCCTCCACTTTGAAACTCCACGTGCTGTATGAACAATCCGGAGCTGTAGAGCCGGGCTTGCCCGTGCTGTCAAACCCGATATCCAGCACGATCCCTGCTTGATCGTCGCGGATGAAGGCAACCGCTCCCGGCAGAAGCGCATGGACATTGCCGATAAGTGTTCGCCCGGGCTTCGCGCAAGCTGGTCCATGGATCTGCTCGTGAGCGCCATCGTCTGCAGCTTCGGACGCTGCAATTGCCGATGGTGCCGGTTCGCCGGAAATCGCCCGCGGCAGCAACGAGGTNNGTGGCCGCTCCTGCAAACGCTGAGCCAAGAAATCCGCGACGCGAAACCGGCCGTGGGGCTTTATTTCTTGCCATTGACGTCCCCTTGAAGTTCATAGGAGGTTTGACTAAGAATTGGTCGCGCGAAGTCAGGCCGCCCATCTAACTCGATAAGTAGAACGGGCGAGGTATTACTCCTCAGTGCGGCCTTGTGAGTCATGATGTCATTTCCAGAGCTGCACAAGCGTTGCTTGAGGGGGCAAAGAAACGTTTTCGATGCCGGTTGGGGTGGTTCCAGAGGCTCCCCACAGCGTCGTCGAGTGAAGTGCGGAAGGAGCCGTAAGTTCGCAGCTCACCGGCCGCGCACCTCCGTTTACCAGAATCGTCACATAGACGCCTTCATTCCTGAGCACGCGCAACAGGCAGCCAGGCTGTGGCTTAGCAAAGTGAAACGGCTCTGCGTCAAGAGTGCTTTGCAGCGTGGAATGAAGATAGGCTGCCAAAGGAGCTGAGTCCCCCATCCATGCGCCCAACCCAACCAGAGACGGAATCCAGATCACCTTGCCGCCACCCGGCACATCGCGAACTGTGGCCGTCGTCTCTCCGTTCCAACTCGCAATCGGCTGGGCATTGAGAGTGTGGATCGTGCCAAGCCAAAGAGATGCAGGCAGTGATGCTCCCGCGTGGTCCCAGTCAATCTGCGGAGCAGCAGGTATCAGCACTTCCTTAAGCTCTGCACCCGTAATCCTTGCCAGCGGAAACCCTGCCAGGGGCCATGCTTTCACGTAAGGATCATAGAAACCGGTCAGCCCGGTTACGATCAATGTGTTGCCATTGTGGACAAAGCTCTCCAGTTTATCTAATTGCTCCAGCGAAAGCGCTCGCACATCCGGCAGGATCACCGTGCGATGACCGGCATCAGGCTGATTCCATACAATGTCATCGAAGTGCTTGATCCGCGGTGGCACTCCAGACTCGGCCAATGCCTGATAAAGGCCAAGTGTTTCGAGCACCTGTGCGTCGCGGTCTCTGCCTGGCTCGTCACTGTGTGCAGAGTTATCCTCCAGCGTCATGGTTTCAAGACTCAGCACAAGCGTCACGTCGGGCCGAACGGGTTTGCTCTCATCGAAAAAGCGACGGTTTGTCTCCAGGATTTCAGCAATCTGCGACGCGGTTTGCAGCCGAAGACTTGGCCGCTGCTGGAAGTCGAGCAAAGACCACTCGCCTGCTTCTCCGCCTCCACTGCGTGCATTCAAGAGCCAGAACAAGACGCGGTCCGCGCCCGCNNATGCTCCCGTCGACCAGATCGTTTACATACGAAACCCCAAGCGCATATTGATCACGCTTTAGCAGACCGAAGTGCCACGCCGGGTGAATCGAACATCCCAGCGTATCCAGAAAGGGTCGCCAGGATGGAAGATCGTCTGAGAGCTGGGCAAGATTACCAACGAGAGCATGGGGATTCAGGTGCAGCGGATGCTGTGCATCGTGCATGCGGACCTGCTGCGCCAGCCATTCCAACTGCTCTGTTTGATAACCGCGCCAGAAGGTCATCCAGTCGATCGTCCCGGTCTTGTTCCAGGAGCTTTGCTTTCCCTCCGGGATCACCTGCTCAAAGGACGAATAGTTCGTGCCCCAAGCGCGATTCAGTGCGTCCACGGCCCGGTAGCGCCTCGCGAGCCATGACCGGAATCCAATGATTGCCAGCGGCTGCGCCGAAGCAGCCTGGCCCGGTTCGTTCATCAGGATCCATGTGTCAAGTGCAGGGCTGTCGCGGTAACGATTCACGACGCGCGCGATGTAGTCGGCAGTAATGCCTCGGTCGGCTTCGGAGCCAACAATGGAGTTTCCCTGCTCACCATCACCACCTAGAAAGGGCGGACGGCCGCTGGGCGTCAGTGTGGCGACAATGCGCACATGATGTTTTTCGGCTGCCTGGAACGCTTCGTCGTACAGACTGAAATCCCAAACATCTTTCTTCGGTTCCAGATCAGGCCACATCAAAAAGAGCCTTGCCACCGGCATGTGGGCCTCGCTGAGCTGGCGAAACCATCCATCGATCTGCGCAACCGTCTGGCCGGGTTCGATCCAGATCTGAGCCCCGATCAGAGGTGTCTCCGCTGTCCCCGTGAGGGTGCTCAACAATAGCGCCAGCGCCACACAAATCAATCGCATCCTACCGAGTATGTGAATCTTGCTACTCATCAAGAGTTCTCTCTATCCTGGTCCTTCTCAGATCCCGGCCCGAGCGCCACGTCTGCTTGATCGGAAGGCAACCTGGAAGGGTTCATCTCGGTAACAGATGCAGTCGTTCACAACAAAAAAGCCAGTCCGGCCGCACACGGCAAAGTCTGCAACAGCAGTTCTCATTCCTTCACCGCGAAAGGCGCCTCTGCCGCAAGTGCCTTTCGCGGTTACCTCGGTACACCTCAGGTTAGGGCGCAAGTGGAACGCCGCTTGTACTGAAGCCCACGGTAAACGCTGGCGAATTCAGCTGAAGCGTGTAATCGCCGCCAGCGGCATTGGTGAACAATGGATCGGTGAGCACTGAGTTTCCATCCAAAGTGGCGCCGCCGAAGACCGGATCAATCGCTTTGGCGACATTCTGAAAGAGAACATTGTAGTCAATGGTTCCTGGAGTGGGGTCTACATAGGACGGACAGGAATATGAGGTCCAGTCCCATAGATCGTTTGAGTAACCTCCGTTTCGGTAAACGATATTGTGGGTAATCGAGAAGTTCGTCGGCATCAGATCGTCGCAACCCGCCGCAAACCCATGTGCACCCATCGTGCCGGGGGTCGCTTCGGGAGCCGGAATCAGCACGGCGGTGTT
>PMWR01000317.1 GCA_003166055.1 Acidobacteriaceae bacterium | reverse complement strand
CTGGTGCTTACGGCCATCATCGATCTCTACATCGCTACCGGCGAGCCTGTGGCTTCGCAAGCGGTTGCGCACTCCTTTGCCGACCGCGAGGGCCTCAGCTCGGCCACCGTACGCAACGTGATGGTTACGCTGGCGGAAGCAGGCCTGCTGGAGCAGCCGCATACCTCGGCCGGCCGGGTTCCCACCGCCGCGGCCTTTCGCTACTACGTTGAACAGATCATCCAGTCGGGGTCACAACTGGGCCGTACAGCCCAGGGCGCGCAGACCACCGCGTCCATTCCGCAAAATCAAGCCACGTTGAGCGAAGCGCGGCGCGGCCAGATTGAAGATTATTTCTCCGGCGTCGCCAGCTCCCATGACTATCTTGAGCGCACATCGCATGTGCTGGCTCTCATCTCCAGCGGACTCGGCGTGGCACTGGCCAGCTCCACGGCCGGCCAGGTACTGGAGCACATCCATTTCTCACGCCTCTCCCCGGGTCGCGTCCTGGCGGTGCTGGTGACCCAGGCGGGCGCAGTGCAGGATCGCGTGCTCGCCCTCGACCGCGAGTTGGCGCATGTGGAGTTGGAGACGGCCGCTCGCTATCTGAATGAGAACTTCCGCGGCTGGCCCATCGAGCGAATCCGCACTGAGGTTGCCCGGCGCATCGAAGCGGATCGCCAGGCCTATCGCCAGATGCTCGATTCGGTCGAGGAACTCTGCCGCAAGGGCGCTCTGGCAGGCGACGAAACGGGCCCGGCCATCTTTGTGGATGGCATGGCCAACCTGATCACCGCTGAACTGGACCGCGAGCGCCTGCGCCAAATGCTGCTGGCCCTGGAAGCCAAACAACGGCTGGTGGAACTGCTGACAGCCTATGTCGACGGCCGCCAGCAGGAAGTGCGCGTGGTGGTCGGGCTCGACGGCGCCTCTCCCGCCATGCAGGACCTGGTGCTGATTGGCGCGCCAGCCCGCCTGGGCGGCGCGAACCTGGGCACCGTAGCCGTAATCGCACCCACGCGCATCCAATATCAGGAGATGATCCAGGCAGTTCGCTACATCGCCCGGCTTTCGGAGCGCATTCTTGAGGTCCCGGCAAGCTAACCGTTCAATTAGCGCCCAGCGCCTTCCCCAAATGGAACTCTGAAAAGAATGGACTAAAGCGCCGGGGGATGCGGCGAGTTCCCTGCGCAAATTATCATGGAATCAGGAAAAGACGATGTTTCGGAGAGTGCGTAAAGATATGCCGAAAGAGGAAACAAAGTTGACCGTATTGGAGCCGGCCGATGCCGCATCCGTCGCTGCTGAGGCAGAATCGGCCGTGGAAACGGCAGCAGCGGATGTCGAAGCGCCGACGGGACAGCCGGAGCCGGTGAGCCGGGAAGAATTCGACCAGTTGAAGGCCGAGCGCGACCAGTTGCTCGATCGCCTGGCACGGTTGCAGGCGGAGTTTGAAAACGCCCGCAAGCGCGCCGAGCGCGAGCGGATCGAGTTTCGCGAATATGCCACGGGCAACGTCGTCGAGCAGTTTCTGCCCGTGCTTGACAATTTTGAGCTGGCGCTCAAATCCGCCGGCACCGAGGGGCAGTTGCGCTCGGGCGTCGGCCTGATTGTGAAACAGATGGAGGAGATTCTGCGCCAGTTGCAGGTGAATCCGGTAACCACCGTTGGCGAGGCCTTCGACCCGCGTCTGCATGAGGCGCTCGGCTCGGTTGAGCGCGAAGACATGCCCGATCAGCATGTTGCTGAAGAGATTCGCCGCGGCTACAAGTTGCGCGACCGCCTGCTGCGTCCGGCGCTGGTCCGCGTGGTCTCGAATCCAAAACAGACGAGCGAATGAATCCAAATTGCAAGGAATGAGTTCTAATAGAAAAGAATGAGTCCCCATACAAACGTGAGCAAAGCAGACTACTACGAAGTACTTGGTGTCTCTCGTGACGCCGGTGACCAGGAATTGAAGAGCGCCTATCGCAAGCAGGCGCTCAGGTACCATCCTGACCGCAACCCCGGCGATCATGCCGCTGAAGAGAAGTTCAAGACCGCCAGCGAAGCCTACCAGGTGCTGAGCGACCCGCAGAAGCGCGCCGCCTACGACCGCTACGGCCACGCCGGGCTGGGCGGGCAAGGCTCGGGCTTCGGCGCGGGTCCCTTCGCCGGCGGTGTGGACATCGGCGACATCTTCGGCGATTTGTTCGGTGAAATGTTCAATGTGGGCGGAAGTTCGCAGCGCGGAACACGCCAGCAGCGCGGCGACGACCTGCGCTTTGATTTGGCCATCGAGTTTCAAGACGCCATCTTCGGCACCGAGACCGAGGTCAAACTGCGCCGGCATGAAACCTGCACGGCCTGCAACGGCCGGGGCAGCGCCTCAGGGCGCGGGCCTTCCGTTTGCAGCCAGTGCCAGGGCCGCGGCCAGCTTCGGTATCAGCAGGGATTCTTCTCCGTGGCCCGCACCTGCAGCGCGTGCGGCGGTTCCGGCTCGGTCATCGGCGATCCATGCCAGACCTGTCGCGGCCAAACCCGCGTCACCAGCGAGTTCAAACTGAACGTCAAGGTGCCGCGCGGCGTTGAAGATGGAACCCGCATTCGCTATACGGGCGAAGGCGACGCCGGTCGATCGGGCGGCCCTCGCGGCGACCTCTACATCGTGCTCTCCATTCGCGCCCACGATCTGTTTGAGCGCAAGGGCAACGACTTGCACTGCGTGGTTCCAATCAGCTTTCCGCAGGCAGCACTGGGCGCGGAGATCGAGATTGCCGGTATTGATGGCCCTGTGACCCTCAGAGTTCCCGAGGGCGTGCAGAGTGGCAAGGAGGTGCGCGTTCGCGGCCGCGGTGTGCCTTACCTCAACGAGAAGGGCCACGGCGACCTGGTGGTCAAGGTCATCGTCCAGATCCCGCGCAAGCTCAGCCGTACTCAGCGCGAACTGGTCAAAGAGCTGGCCGAGTCGCTGACCGTCGACAATAGGCCCTCGTCCCCCGGGCTGCTCGAGAAGATGAAGGACCTGTTCAACTAAACGCCTGCGGTGGGGCCAGACGCTCGCTATTCGCTCGCAAGGGCTTCGTTCGCTTCCCATGTCCCAAATTCTGGACCCTTCGACTGCGCTCAGGGCAGGCTATGGGGCACCCAGTTTTGACACGGAGGAGCTCAGCTCTTCCACGGATTAATAACGGGCACGCCGACAGCAAGGAATGGTGCAGTATCCCGCGTTGGCCGATTTCAATTCCCTGTCAAAGTTTTTGTTTGACGAATCAAACCATTTGTTTCATGCTGCCCCGTATGTTGGAAAACAAAGTAGGGCGGCTCATGGCGGCCTATCCCACAATCTACCTGGCTTGTCATCGCGATCACCTGCGCGCCGACGAGGCCGGGAACCCGCTCACTGAGAATCAGGCAAGTGTGCTGGATCATCTCCACGCCACTCGCCCCACGACCCTGTCGAAGTTGGCCGAGCACATGGGCGTCGGACGTTCCACCATGAGCACTACCGTCGCCCGCCTGGTAAAAGCGGGCTACGTTTCGCGCGTGGTCGACAGGCAGGATCGCCGGGCTGTGGGTCTTGCATTAACCCCGGCCGGCAAGCGGATTCAGGACCAGAACACTGTCCTCAATCCCGCGCTGGTGCGGCAGATGTTCAAACTGATGGGCCCCGAAGAAGCCGACCGGGCGCTGGAAGGAATCGAACGCCTCGCACAGGCCGCCGCAATTCTGCTGAAGCGAAGAAAGCGAGAGAGGGACGGATGAAGATCGTACTCATCATGGTTGGAGTGGTGGTGCTGGTTGTGCTGTGCGTGGTGGTCACCGGAGCCCTGTTGCCCAAGCGCCATGTGGCCGCGCGCAGTGCTGTCTTCAAGGCCGCGCCCGAACGGCTGTTCGCTCTAATCTCCGGCAGCCAGGACTGGCGCCCCGATGTGAAGTCGTGTGAGCTGTTCACCCAGGACGGCAAGCGGTTTCAGCGCGAAACTTCAAAGCACAACGAGACCATTCTCTACGAGTTGCAAGGCAGCAAGCCGCCGTTTGCTATTGAACGCCGCATCGCCACCGAAAATCTTCCCTACGGAGGAACCTGGACCTTCACACTCACGCCGGAAAATGGTACAACGCGCGTGCGCATCACCGAAGATGGAGAAGTCTACAACCCATTCTTCCGCTTCGTTTCAAAATTCATTCTGGGCCAAACGGCGACACAGGACGCCTACCTGAAGGCAATGGGGAAGGCCTCGGGCGAAGAGGTTCGCCCGGAAAATTGAATCATCGTGAAAGGGATTTGGTGGAGCTGAGCGGGATCGAACCGCTGGCCTCCTCGTTGCGAACGAGGCGCTCTCCCAGCTGAGCTACAGCCCCACGACTTAACTATCTTACCAGCGAGTGGCCATTCCGGGGAAGCGACCGTCTTCAGCTCGTTCGTCGTCTGGGCTTCCAAGCCCGCGCTCTTCCTTTTCTCCTATCAACGAACGTAAGAAAAAGTCCCGCAGAGATCCGTCGACTTCCCCAGGGCCTCCACGGTGAGCACAGGTGCGCTCGCTCCCGAGAAGAACGCAACCTGCAGCTTGTTGCCCGATGCAAAGGTCGCCATCCATTGCGTGTCCTCCCCTCCACAGAGCGTGTTGTGGTGAAGGAATCGCTTTGCGGCCGGTACTGTCAGGTGGTACAGCGCGCCGGTGCCGCCGGCGTTCACGTCCGCATCGAAAGCCGCGCTCACTTCTGCGGGCCCCAGCTGCCGGGCCTGCACAATCAGAAACGATATGAAATTGATTGTGACCTTCGCGTCGGAGAGGGCAATGTCCCCTGTAATTGAGTTTGCGTTGTTGCTCGCGGAACGCCAGTACCCCTTATCCTGTGCGGCGCAGGAAAGGCCGCAGGCCAGAGCCAGTGTCACGGCGAAGCGGAGGAGGAAACGAGTCTTCACTCTTTGAGAATGACACTGAGGCCGTGATGCGCGCAAACGGACGAATAGCCGCTCGGGGAACGACGAAGGCTGATCCGTTGCATGCGCCGTATGATTCACTGCATGCAATGAGCCGGCGGATTTCTGCGCCTATTTCTTCTTCGTGACGGACAAAACGAGGCCGGGATCATTGACCGTCATGAGCGTTTCCGCTCCTTCCGTTTTGAATCGAATGCGAACGGCGGCAGCGCCCCAGGGATAGAACTCGCGCGCGCCAAGATGGAAGAGCGGCCTTCCCATGGTCCCTTTGCGCGTCCAGGTGAGGGTGCCCTTGTCCGCGGTCATCAGGATCTGCTCGTTCTCGCCGGGGCCAAAGGGATAAACGCCGACGATCAAGTCCATGTCGTCCTGTGAAAGAGAGACCTGGGGGTCTGCGCCCGCATCGCCAAGAGAAAGCAGAAACTCGTAGGTTGGGCGGGCGGGTTCTCCTCCGGCCTTGGCGTGGGCCAGCAGGCTGATGCTGTGCGGACCGCGGATTCGCTGAACGGCTGGCTGGGCAGCAACAAATGCCTTCACCACCTCAAGCTGCCCGAGCATCGTGGACGAGAACAACGATGGACGAGCGCCGTTCGCAATCAGGAACTCGGCAATGGGGCGGTTGCCCATGTGCGAAGCCGCGCCGAGAGCCGTCTCCCAGTCGCCGAATCCCCAATCCCAGGCAGCACGCGCCAAGCTCGGCTGCGCTCCAACAAGCTGCTGAACGCGATTGAGATCAAAGTGAGATACGGTGACCATCTCCCGCACCAACGCCGTAGGTTGCGTGGGGAAGCTGTCACTCAACGTTGGCTTGGCCGACTCGGCGCTGGATGTGTTTTGACTCGACTGATTCATTGGTGCTGCGAAGGCCAATGCGCGCGATGACATTGCAAGACCGGCGAGTTGTAGAAATCTGCGACGCCCTCGTAAACCGCTCTGAACTGGAACAGAGTTGGAATTTGATTTCACCGGTGGATCTCCTCAATTGGCTCTGCAATCGAAGATGATGCCCGCGACGCTCTGACTCAAGCCAAATGAGGCGTTCGCTCCGCCAGTTATTTGTTAAGCCGAAAATACCTTGGAATCAGTTGTTTGGTGCCGGAGGTAAATTGTTACCGGCAGCAGCTGCGGCAAGTCGGATGGAAAACTCCGACGCAACCTGCTGTGCCACGCTCGACTGAAAAGCAAGAGTATCGTCGAGTGGCTTATCGATCCGCATCACCCACACATGAGTCTGGTCCGGCATGCGAATGAGATGGGCAAGAACGCGTGCCTGTGAGCCGCTCCGCTGCACCTGTCCCAGCACAATGAATTGCGCGTGCAGCGTGGAGGCGATGACGGCGAGGTCGCGCTGGTCGCGAGGCAGGCGCAACACAGATGCATTGCCGATGACGCGAAACCGATCCTGGCTCGCGCGGGTCAGTTGCTCGACGAGGGTATCAGTCAGCCCTACGCTCAGCCGGCTGAGCGTAGGGTCTCCGGTCTCATTGTCGAAACGCACAACAGCCACATTGATCTTCACCTGAGACGAAGCTGCCGCCTGCCGCCAGCGAATTCCCAATGCTATGGCGATCGATACGAGCGCCAAAGCAACGCACGAAAGTGCTACGGTCCGCCAGCGAATATTGCGTGAGTGAACTGGTTGAGGAACGGGTTCTGGGACGGATTCGGTCAGGAGTTCCACAGGAGCAATGAATTGATATCCCTGCCGCGGGACGGTTCGAATGAAACGCGGAGAGATCGAATCGTCGCCGAGCGCGCTGCGGATTTGCGCAATACAGACGTTGAGGCCGCGTTCAAAATTGACGAATGTCTCGTCGCCCCAGATGGCCTGGCGCAACTCTTCGCGCGAGACTACTTCGCCTGCTCGCGAGATCAGGTGTACAAGAACCCGCGCCGGCTGCGCCTGCAAGCGAAGTGGCACGCCTTCGCGGCTGAGTTGTACCTTGGAAGATTCAAGCGTGAAGAGACCGAATCGAAAGCGGCGAGAATCGATTGGCGATTGCATGCTGGAAATGACGTGACCTCAGTCTGCATCCTAAGCCTGCATCAAGGATGCCGCCAAATCGTAGCCATCGAGCAGGGCGCGGTTGACCCGTACCCAGCTCGACCGTTCATGCTTACAGCTGGTTCATGTTCTGCAGGAACTCGGCGTTGTTGCGCACCTTCTCCAGGCGCGTAATCAGCAACTCCATCGCTTCTACCGGCGACAGCGGATTCAGCACTCGGCGCAACACAAAAATGCGCTGCAAATCTTCCTTGGGAATGAGCAGTTCTTCCTTGCGGGTTCCGGAGCGCTGGATATCGATGGCCGGGAACACGCGCTTGTCCACCAGCTTGCGGTCCAGGATGATTTCCATGTTGCCGGTGCCCTT
>PMWR01000524.1 GCA_003166055.1 Acidobacteriaceae bacterium | reverse complement strand
CGATCGCCACGCGCGACCGGCAGCGGTGCAGTTTCCGGCTTGCTCGCAGCATGTCCTCCACTGCAAGGGCCATCGCCACTGTATGGTGAACAGGCCCTGGAACACCGCGGCGTGGGTCTCAGCCGCGGCCTTTCCCAGATCCAATTTTCAACGAATCGAGTATTCAGGCGAGGCACACAATTCGGCGACTTCATGTGTGAAGCTTGTTTCATGCTGCGCCAACTGAGGCTCCTGTCGATCTTTTCCATTGCGTCCGATTGCAGCGGGGCGCCGCTTCCAACCGCCTTGAGTCTTGCAAGTCCGATAGAGCGCTGCTTTTGGCGCCGTGATGGTGTCTCGCCCCGAGAACCTGTACCAGACCTGCAAGAAGCATGGCGCCGCGACAAAACATCCGCGTGAACATTGAGATTCGCAGGGAAAGTGGAANNTGCATTCCTCTACCGTCCAGGGCGGAGTGGCTCCAGGGCGACTGGCCACCAGAGCCCCCAATGCGTTGGCAAAGGTGGCAATCCTCGCAACCGGCAAACCGAGTCCATATCCATGCAGAAAAGCGGCCGCGAAGGCGTCACCCGCTCCAACCGTATCGGCAACGGTGACTTCGAATCCGTCGAATCGCTGAAAAAGGTTGTCTTTGAGAATTGCGCAGCCTTCCCCGCCCAACGTTACGCAAATGGTCTTCACGTCGTAAGTTTCAGACCAGCGCCGGCAAAACCGCTCCAGCGAGAAGTGTTCGCCGGGGCAGCTAAGTCGAAACAGGATTTCCGCTTCGGAGTCATTCAGCTTGACGATCGCCGCGAGGCGGGACAGGCGCTCGACCAGGGAGAGGTTCCAATGGCCCTGGCGCAGGTTCATGTCGTAAAAGCATTGAATGGCCGGCACGCGCTTCGGAATGCGATGGAGAATCTCCTCGGTGGGCCGATTGGTTTGAGCGAGCGTGCCAAAGTAGAGCCAATCCGGATGCAGGGCTTCAAGAGCAGACAGGCGCGCGTCATCGAGTTCGAATTCATCAAAAACCGCGGGGCGCTTGATGAAGTAGCTTGCGTTTCCACGGTCGTCGGTGGTGACGACGGCAGTGCCGGTGTCTTTGCCTGGCAGTACTTGCGCGAAGTCGGTGGAGAGTCCGAGCGCAGCCATTGATTCGATGGCGCGCATTCCGCGCTGGTCATCTCCCACGGCGGTGATCAGCGTGACTGAGTTGCCCAGCCTCTGCGCGGCGGCGGAGAAATTCAACGGCGCGCCGCCCAGGAATTCAGCATGATCGAAGACATCCCAGAGTATTTCGCCGATCGCCAGAATCTGCACGATGTTGTCCTTTTGCGGCCAAAGTGAAGTGTGCGCGGACTGCGTGACCTGGAGCGATTTTCGATTCGCCTGAAGATTCAGATTGCATCTGCAATGGACAGGCAAGACACGGAACATTGTAAGCTTATTCGTTTGGCAGTCTGTCACCGGCCTCCGACGGCGAGAATCTCCAGAATCTCGGCGGATTCCGAGCCGGCGGGTTGCTTCAAACCGGCGTAAGAGCGATAGAGTGTAAAGACTGCAATGAGGCAACCAACGATGCGACCCAATATCAACCTGATGAAAGCGACCCTCACGGGAGCCCTTGGCGGCCTTCTTTTTGGCTTTGACACCATCGTCATTTCCGGCGCCATTGATGCGCTGGTCCGGATCTACCACCTGAGCCCGCAGGGAAAGGGCTGGACGGTGGCGATCGCCCTGATCGGCACAGTGGTGGGATCGCTGGGCGCGGGCGTGGCGGGGCAAAAACTCGGCGGGCGCGAAACGCTGCGCATCACCGCTGTGGTTTATGTGATTTCCGCCATCGGCAGCGCGCTGGCGTGGGGCTGGCCTTCGCTGCTGGTGTTTCGCTTTATCGGCGGCCTGGGCATTGGCGCTTCTTCGGTGCTGGGTCCGGTGTACATTGCGGAGCTTTCACCGGCGAAATGGCGCGGGCGGCTGGTGGGCGCGTTTCAGTTCAACATCGTCTTCGGCATTCTTCTGGCCTATACATCGAACTACGTGATCCGGCTGGCCAATCTGGGCGATGCCGAGTGGCGCTGGCAGGTTGGCGTTGCGGCGATTCCGGCATTTGGATTTCTTGCGTTGCTTTTCGGCATTCCCCGCAGTCCGCGCTGGTCGGCCTCGAAGAATCGCATCGATGAGGCGCTGGCGGTGCTGAAGCTGATGGGCGAACCGGACCCCGAGGCTGAACTGGCGGACATTCGGGCCGCTCTGCTGCAGGAACACGCCACGGCACACGAACCGGTCTTTCGATGGAAGTACCGTTATCCGCTGTTTCTCGCCATCAGCATCGGCGCATTCAACCAGTTGTCCGGCATCAACGCCATTCTCTATTACCTGCCGAGCATCTTTGCCTCGGCGGGATTCACGCAGCTTTCCGGCGACAGGCAGGCCATCGCCATCGGGTTTACCAATCTCATCTTCACCGTGGTGGGGATGTCGGTAATCGACAAGCTGGGCCGCAAGACGTTGCTGCTGATCGGCGCCGCGGGCACCGCAAGCTGCCTGGTTGCGGTCTCCTGGCTCTTCACCAGCCACGCGCATCCCGGTGCGCTGGTGTGGCTCTTTGTGACTTACATTGCTTTTTTTGCGCTCTCGCAGGGAGCGGTCATCTGGGTGTATATCGGCGAGGTTTTTCCCAACCAGGTGCGCTCCAAAGGCCAGGGCGTGGGCAACGCGAGCCATTGGATCATGAATACCGTCATCGCCCTCGAATTCCCGGTGCTGGTGGTGAGCCTGGGGCGCAGCGCGCCGTTCACTTTCTTTGCCGCGATGACCGTGGTGCAGTTCGTGGTGGTGCTGCTTGTCTATCCCGAGACGAAGGGGCAGACGCTGGAGCAGTTGCAGCGGCGGCTGGTGAGGAGCTGAATGGGTGGATGCTGCTGACAGAACAACTGAAGCCGTGCCCTTTCGGACATCTACGCCGATTGAGTGCCCGTCTCACTGGGCGAGCACTTCCTCGTAATAGCGGACGTAATGGGGAACCACGAGGGTTGAGCAGAAGCGGGATTGAGCGGTTTTGCGGCCGGCGTCGCGCATGGCTTCAAGGCGGTCACGATCCTTGAGCAGGCTCAAGACGCCGGCGGCCATGGCGTCGATATCGCCGACGGGATAAAGCAGGCCGGTGATGCCGTCGTCGATCAGCTCCGGGACGCCGCCGACGCGGGTGGCGATGGANNGGGAGCAACTCATTCACGCGATCCTGCTTGCCCATGAAGTGAACCCTTGAATGAATTCCCAGGTCGTGCGCCAGCCACTCCGCCGCGGAACGGTCAGGGCCGTCGCCGATGAGCACCAGGCGACCGGGAATCTCGCGTGCGACCTGCGCAAAGATCTTGACCGTATCCACTACGCGCTTGACGGGCCTGAAGTTGGAGAGGTGCATCAGGATCGCTTCATCGGGCGCCGCAAGGCGCTTGCGGGCTTCAGCGCGATGGACTTCGTCTTTGATGGGCGAGTAGACGTCGCAGTTGACGAAGTTTTCGACCACCTCGATGCCGCGGGTCACGCCGAAGTGTTCGAGGGTTTTCTCCTTTAGATATTTTGAGATGCTGGTGACGCCGTCGCTCTCCTGAATGGCGTAGCGGGTGATGGGCAGGTAGCTGCGATCGAGGCCGACGAGGGTGATGTCGGTGCCGTGCAGGGTGGTGACGAAGGGCAGGCGACGGCCCTTGGCGGCGAGCAT
>PMWR01000286.1 GCA_003166055.1 Acidobacteriaceae bacterium | reverse complement strand
ATCGCGAAACAGGCCGATGCAGTCGTGGTCCCAGCTCCACCAGATGTTACGCGCCAGCGCCCATAGCCGCTCCTGCGCCGGGCCAATGAATCGGTCGAGCGTGCGCGCCTCGCTAACCACCGGCGCCACCTGGTTGGCCGCTTCCACCAGCATGCGAATCTCATTCTCGCGAAAGCTCCGCGCCTCCCTGGTCTGCACCACCAGCACACCCTGCAGGACCCCGCGGTCGATCAGAGGAACGCCCAGGAATGAGTGATACTCTTCTTCGCCGGAGTCCTTGAAGAACTTGTAGCGTGGATGCTTCGTCACGTCTTCGACGGCCACCGGCATCACTCGTTCCGCCACCAGCCCGGCCAGCCCTTGGTGCAGGCGCATGCGCAGCTTGCCGATGCAGCTCGGGTGCAGCCCCAGGGTCGCGGCCAACACCAGGTTCGATCGGTCAGGTTCAAGAAGGTACGCCGAGCACACATCGGTCCTGAACCGCGAGGCAATCAGCGCTACAACGCGCATCAGGGTGTCGGCCGGCTTGCCGCCTTCCTCGGTGAGGTTGGTTACCTGCTCCAGAGTCAAAACGTGGTTGGCGCTCGTCTCTTCGTAGGACTGGGTCATCGGGCCGCCCCCTCCTTTCGATCCAAAATCGGGTCCATCTAAAATCGGCGAAGCGGGTACGCATTTGGGCGACAACTCAAAAAGCGCTGCACGGTTCAATCATTCAAAGGCCGATGCAAACAGCGGCGAAATGCTTGCTGTTTGTCTCAAGGGAAACTCCCGTGGCTTGGCTATGCGGGATGAATCTGACAATAACATCAATGCGGCTTCGACAGAAAACCGATTCTAATGGTGTCTTTCGGATGCCTTCAGCATTGTCGTCCAATTTCAAAGGCGCCACCCACAGGCGATATGATGCACGCGTGGGGTTTCAAAAAACCTTCAGGAGGAGCTTTCCAATGCAACGCTTTCGCATAACGTTGTTTGTGGCCTTGGTTTTTGCCGTCGCCGCGCACGCCGCGCCGGCGCAATCCAGCCAAACTATCTCGCTCACGGTGGATGCAACCAAAACTCCACAGAAGCTCCTGCACGCCCACCTGGTGTTGCCCGTTCAGCCCGGGCCTCTCACGCTCTACTACCCCAAGTGGATTCCAGGCGAGCACAGTCCGTCCGGTCCCATCGCCAGCCTCACCGGCCTTAAATTCGAGGGCAATGGCAAGGTCATTCCCTGGAAGCGCGACCTGCTTGACACCTTCACCTTCCATCTCGACATCCCGGCCGGCGTCAGCCAGCTCGACGCGACCTACGACTACATTGAGCCGGAGGGCGGCTCCGCCACCGACAAGCTGCTGATTCTGGAGTGGAACGAGGTTGCGCTCTATCCGGCCGGAACGCCCGCGCAAAAACTGACGTATGATGCCAAACTCATCCTTCCTGAGGGATGGAAGTTCGGCACGTCGCTTCCCGTCTCCGGTCAATCGGGCAATTCGGTTTCGTTCAAGCCCATTTCTCTCGATCTTCTGGTCGATTCGCCCGTCATCAGCGGCGAATATTTCCGCGTCATCGACATCACGCCGGCGGGTGAGCCCATTCATCACGAGATTGACATGGCCGCCGACAGCGAAGCCGCGCTGGCCATGACTCCCGCCAACATAAAGCAGATGACCAACCTGGTTGCCGAGTCGGGCAAGCTCTTCGGCGCGCGCCACTATCGCGACTATCACTTCATTTTTGCGCTCAGCGATCACGTTGCGCACTTCGGCCTTGAACATCATGAATCCAACGACAGCCGTCTGCCCGAGCGCACGCTGATCTCGCCGGGCTCAGGAATGGCTCTCGGCGGCCTGCTGTCGCACGAATTCGTCCATTCCTGGAACGGCAAGTTCCGCCGTCCCGCCGATCTCGCCACGCCCTACTACGAAGAGCCTGAGAAAACAGATCTCCTCTGGGGCTACGAAGGNNAACAATGGTCCCGAGGTCAAGACCTACACGTTTGATCAACTGATGGCGGACCTGAATGCAATTGCGCCCTATGACTGGGCCACTTTCTTCAACACCCGGCTCGATTCCACTTCGCCCGAGGCGCCCGTGGGCGGCATCGAAAACGGCGGCTGGAAGGTCACCTACGATGGCGAGCCTTCCAAGCTGATGGGACGCCGCGGCAACCCCGGCGACGTCTATTCCATCGGCCTTCAGCTCGGCCAGGACGGTGCCGTTGCCGATTCCATCGTCGGCGGTCCCGCATTCCAGGCGGGCATCTCGTCGGGGATGAAAGTCGTTGGCGTCAACGGCCGCGTCTACACCCACGATGTGCTTGAGGACGCGATCAAAGCGGCGAAGGATTCAACCCAGCCGATCTCCCTGCTGGTGGTCGTGGACGACTACTACCAGACCTCCAACATCAACTACCATGGCGGCGAGCGTTTCCCGCACCTGACACGCGAAGAAGCCAAGCCCGATTACCTTGACGAGCTGATCAAGGCGCGCGTCGTTACCCCCTAGGCTCTCTACCCTCTAGTCTCGCTGCGTTGCTTTAACTCCGTCCGGCCCGGTAAAGGCGCGTCCGCTCCAACNNCGAACGGCGTCAAAAACCTGTACAGATGGGACGCTTTTGTTCGACCTTGCGCGTTGTCGCGCTCAACATCGACTATCCTTGTATCTTCAACTGTTAGTAGGAATGGGCCTTGGCGGTATATCCGTCCGGCCCCGGAATCCGGTGAGCCGGTCAAGACTGAGCCCTTGGCGACAGGTCTTCGTCGCCAGGGTGGAAGACCGGGCCAGAGCCCTCGCTGACCAATTTGCGCGACCCACGGTCGCGGGCACACTGGCCACTGCTGAAACCTTCAAGAGCTACCCGGCTCAGGAGCGAGTACCAGCCCTATGATGTGGATTGTCCGACTTGCGCTGCGGCGGCCTTACACCTTCGCCGTCTTCGCGTTTCTGATCCTGATTCTCGGCGTCTTCAGCAT
>PMWR01000275.1 GCA_003166055.1 Acidobacteriaceae bacterium | reverse complement strand
CCGGAGGCGAGGTCGATGCGGTGGTTGGTGCCTCCGCCGCACTGGACCGCGTATTTCTCAAGGACGCGCAGGCCGGGGACGGTCTTGCGGGTGTCGAGGACGCGGGCATGGGTGCCTTGAATGGCGTCAACATAGGTGCGGGTGAGGGTGGCGATGCCGCTGAGGTGCTGCATCAGGTTGAGGATGACGCGCTCGCAACTGAGGAGTACGCGTGCGTTGTGGCGGATGACGGCGAGGACCTGGCCCGTGTGCACGCGGACGCCGTCGAAGATTTCGTGATGGCTGACGACTTCAAAGCGGGTTTGCGATTGGGGATGCGGGTGGAGCTTCGCGTCCGGATGGGCGTCGAGACGGGCAAAGATTTCAAGCAGGCGGGGGACCGCGCCGAGGCCGCAGACGACCATGTCCTGGCGGGCGATGATGGAGGCGGCGGCGCGCAGGTCGGGATCGATGGTGAGGTTGGTGGTAGCGTCGCGGGTGGCCTGGTCTTCAACCAGGGCCTGCTCCAGCAATGCGTCGATGCGGGTGCTTTTCCAATCCATAAATCAGTTGTCAGTTGTCAGTGATCAGTGGTCAGTGAACGAGTGAAAAAGTGAACAGTGGACAGTGTACAGGGAACAGTGAAGTAGTGAACAAGTGAAACAGTGAACGAGTGCAACAACGATCAATCTTCAGCCAGTGTTAGCGATCGTTTTCGGATTTTCTGCGCAGTAGAAAGTTATAAACGACCTTCTTTGCGCTGTCATCCATTTCATCGGCGAACGCGCAAAACAGTGCTCCGTTCCGCCGGTAGATCAGGATCGAGTACCTTGGCTGGGCTCCATAGAGCTTATCGACCAGCTTATGCCAAAACCTGAGTTTACCGTACCGGCGCCGAACCATGAGTTTGACTTCTCCCAGGTCGGTATACCAGAGCAGGGAGACGATCTTGTGGGCGTTGCGCACGAGGATGCCGTGGAGCGTGAAAAGAATGTACTGGGAAAAGCTGTCCGCCGGCGACCCGCCGCTGGATAGGTCGACGATTGCCAGCGCGTTCTCCGGGTCTCCCAGATGATCGGCAATGATTTGTTGCGCGTGTCGAGGAAAATCAGGCGTCAGGAAGCAGCGTGGCGCGCCGCCGAAAGAGATGGATGGGAAAGGCGCGGCGGGCCTGGTCCTTTTTGCCTCGGCAAACGGAGTTTCAACGGGCTCTTCGGGCGCGGCTTCAAGCGGGACTTCAATGGGCCGTTCGCGCGGGGTTTGGTGGTGCTCCCATAGCTCGCGGTAGGCGACTTGAATCCGCTTGAAATGCTCTTCCGCGTCCTTTCGGGCGCGCGGATTATTTTCAAATCGATCCGGGTGCCAAAGTTTGGCTGCGGCCCGGAAGGCCTTGCGAATTGCGGCGCCCGAAGACGCAGTTTGTCCGAGACCAAGGGTTTTGGAGTGCTGAAGACATTGTTGGCAGACACACGGCATGCCGGGCCTTCACTCGGGGAGGGCGGTCGGGGTTTCGGCCGGGGCTAGCTCCGGCCGAAACGTCGATGCGGCTGTTTTTTCAGTCCACATAGGGCTCAGTTCAGGGTTCGGTGGTTCTCACCTCAAAACAAGCAAACTTCGGTGGGCATCGTCCTCGAAATCGGCAAAACGCACGCCGTTGTTTCGCACGATTCGAATGATCTGCTCGGTGGAGCAGTTCCCTGTCTGAAGCAGGATTACCTTGGGAGGTGCGCCTCGGGCGATGCTGAGGTTTGCGAAATCTTTGTCCTTGGTCAAGAACGCGAATCCATGCGTTTTTGTATACTCCCAGATTATCGAGTCGCTAGTACTGCCTAGTCCAACGGAATCGACATGAGCTGACTCCGGAAACAAGTCGGCTAAGTCCACGGCAATCCGCGGCGGCAGATTCTCATCAACGAGAAGCTTCAAGTACCGCGATCCTCTCTGGAATGCTGGCGAAGAACTCGTAGACTGCCTGGAAGTCTTCGCGTTCCAGGTAAGGGAACTCCTTGAGAATCTCGTCTTCGGTCATGCCCGAGGCGAGATAGGAGGCAAGGTCGTAGACCGTAAAACGCAGGCCACGAATGCAGGGTTTTCCTCCCATTTTGCCCGATTCAACGGTGATGCGCGGGTTCAGACCGGCCATCGATACCTCCTGTTCCTCGCTTTTCCCTCATTCTATGGCATGGGAGCAAACCCGTGGGAACCGGATTGTCGGCCCGCGCGGACTTCGCTTGGGCTGAACCGTCATTCCGGCGGCAGGACGCCGAGATCGCCGCGCGCCTGATCCAGTAGCCTCTTTGCCTCATCCCGTTGCTTCTTGAGCCCCTCAACGATGTGCGGTGGGGCCTTGAGCAGGAAACCCTCGTTGCCTAATTGACGCTCGGCGTTGGCGATTATCTTCTCGTATTGCGCAATGTCTTTTCTCAGACGCGCGCGTTCGGCGGCGACGTCGATGGTGGCTTGGTATTCGATCGCGATATCAAAATTCGCCTCTCGCCGAACTTTGCCGTATGTTAGCGGTTCTAATCTCACATCACTCACTTTTGCCAGCAGGCGGAAAATGTCTCCATGATGGGCTGCAGCGCCCGCTGCGTTCATTCCACGCATTGGATCTGGATTCAATTGACCCGGGACGAACTCCTTATCTGGAACCCCATTTTCCTTTCGGAGAATTCGAAATGCGGTTACAACGTTTTGAACAGTTTGCATTTCGAAAATGTTCGGATCGTAGCTTGACTCGGTTAG
>PMWR01000301.1 GCA_003166055.1 Acidobacteriaceae bacterium | reverse complement strand
ATGGACGACTATGTGGTCGCTCCTGAGGAGAAGCATTGGCTAAGTACGCCGCTTGAGGCTTTCGCCGGAAGGACTCCACAGGAGTTGATCGCGGACGGCCGCATCCGTGATCTGGTTATCGAATTCGACCGGTTGCGCGAAGGACAGCCCGTTTGACCTTCAACGCCAGACAGCGCGCGGCGATCAAGCGCTGGATGGGCCAGGCCGTTCCCTTGAAAGGGGTCTATTTCCGCAGCGTCGAATATCGCTATATGGACCCGGCCGATGTGCTGAGTGGCGCCGGAACTCGGGCTCACGGGGGACGCTTTGCGGCTGTCGGAATCCGTGCGGTTTACCTTTCTGCGACCGACTCAGGAGCGAGCAAAGAGATCACGGCCCGGAAGGCGCGACTCGGCGGAGCGGCTCAGATCAGCACCGACAAGTATCCTCGCATCGTGTACGCCGTGGCTGTAAACCTGAAGCGTGCGTTGGACCTTTCCGCTCTCAAATCGTCCCAGGCCGGCGAAGCGGTGAGATTGGCATGTCTCAACAAGGCCGATCTGACCGCTTCCATGGAATTGTCCCGCGAACTCGAAGCGGAGGGCATTCAGGGGCTCCTTTTCCCAAGCGTCGTGGGTGGTGACGACAATCTGGTTGTCTATCGCGCCAACTGCGGTCGGAGGGCGCTGAAGCTCCAAAACGAACAGCAAGTCATCGACCAGGCGAAGCGAATTGCCGCAAAACACAAGTGAAGATTGCCACTCATCCTGTGAGATCGTCTTATTCCCGCCAATTGAGAGTTATCTGAAGTGAAATTCGGCGTTGCCCCATCTCGAGTTCGCCATCAACGCTCTTCTACTCCCGGTTGGCAACTTCGGATTCGTTCTGCTCATACAACTGCGCCAAATAGCCAGCCGATGCCTGCGGTCATCGCCATGGCCAATCCACCCCAGAACGTCACGCGTATTGCGCCGATCATCACTCCTGCCCCACCTACGCGTGCAGCGAGTCCACCCAGAAGTGCGAGCAACGCCAATGAAGAGACGGATACAAGGGGGATCAATCCCTGCACCGGAGCCATCGCCGTGACTAAAAGAGGCATCAATGCACCGAGAGCGAAGCTTCCGGCCGATGACAATGCTGCTTGAATTGGGCGCGGGCGAAGCTTCTTGGAGATGCCCAACTCATCTCTGGCGTGGGCGCCCAACGCGTCGTGCGTCATCAGTTGCTGAGCAACCTGTTTCGCGAGAGTAGGATCGAGCCCACGAGCGATGTAAATCGCCGCAAGCTCCTTATGTTCGCCTTTATTGTCTGCTTTTAGCTCCACGCGCTCAATGTCCAAATCAGCTCTTTCGGTATCTGCCTGCGAATGGACCGAAACATACTCTCCGGCGGCCATCGACATGGCCCCGGCCACCAGCCCAGCCATCCCTGCAACCAATAGATTACGGTGTGTTGCATGCGCGGCTGCAACACCAAGCACGAGACTTGATGTTGACAGTATGCCGTCGTTTGCACCCAGCACCGCTGCGCGCAGCCAGCCAATGCGATCAGTGTGATGATGTTCCTTATTGCCCGCGGGCATTATGACTCCTCTTCAATCGCGGAAGTGCTGGAATCCAGAAAGTAGTCTTGATCTGGCCCTGGCACCCAAGTTCCAGCCAGCCTGGTATGACAAGAGACAACTGACGCCGATCTAGATACACTTCATTCTCAGCAACCAAACCTTGACCAATTGCGTAAGGGCTGGATCGCCGACTTTCCTTGCAGCATGGAGAACCGCGAGGGAAGCGCGAATATTGTATTCCTTCGCCTTTGCAGCGATTTCAGATTTGTCGGAGGAGAATTCTCGGCGGCGGTACGAATGGTAACGGTGTTTTCCACTGTGTAGAGCATCGACAGCGCCCGGTTCGGATCAGGAGTCGTCATCTCCTTTCTCACCGCCAATCGATCGGTATGCCTGCGGTTCACAATTGCATAAATTGTCACCGTGGAATGAACATGGACTTGGCAGTCTTTCCCCTTGAAGCTTTGAGTGAAGAGGAACCAATGTTCCGGCCCTCTTCGCTCAAATTATCTATCCTCGGCTAGGATTGCCTTCGCTTTATCATCCAGCGGATCGCCGAACCAGCCACAATGCCTGCAGTAAAGGCTGCCGCAATTGCTTCAATCGGATGCCGTTGTACTCGTTTTCTTGTGTCAGCAAGAAGCTCTGCTGCGGCGTGGCTGCCCTCTTTTGTAACGCGCCGTGCTGTTTCGCCGCCTTCCTCCAGCGCATCCGCCACGGCAGACGCAGCTCGCGAAGCCTTGCGCGCTGTCTCGTCAATCTGTACGCCCATCTGTTCCAACACTGATTGCGTCATGTTCTCTTGACCTTTCCCGTCTCTGAGTTTGATAACGATGCGCTTACTCTCCTACAGCCTTTTCAATCTTGCCGGCAACNNGCCTTCTGCTTGATTGCGCCTTCGACTTCGTGAAGTTTGCCGGTTGTCCTATCTTCTGTGCTTGGTTTCATCATGACTCTCTCCTCATTTCGGTAGTTGCTTTCGGTTCGTTGAAGTTCGCGGACGTTTCCTTGCATATTGACTGTATGCGGCCAGGTAAGGCCCTCCTTTTGGGAAGTCGCCTTGCCCGATGCAGAGCCTTGTATCGACCAGTATCGGACTGTCGGATTGCTGATAGCTGGTCGTAATTGCTCGCAGAGCGAATGCACAGCAGGGTGGTCAGGTCCAGGCTGGGCGTGAGGAATGTCTGTCTCTGAACCGCACCAGCCTTTGGCTTTGACGCGCGCCTGACCTGGTTGATGTGCGAAAGCCAGTTATCGATGTGATGTCTCAAGCAACTTGCACCCGGGTAGAGTCTTGGCGAGACACAACTATCCAGAACTTATTTTTTGTTGTCGGCGCGGGACCGCTCTCCACCCTTCACAGTTTCAGTGCCGGGCCGGCTCTGATCGCGCACATCATTCTCATTCACGTGCAGCGAGTTGCCCACGACTTGCGCACTGACATCGTGGCACTCCTGTCCAATCTTCGATTGATTGTCTTGTTGGGGCTGATTGCGACTTTGGGTGCTTTTGGTGTTCTGCATTGTGGGCTCCAGGAATAGCGTATGCATCGACTCCGGAATGGACGCGACCGCCAATGTAAAACCCATCCTAAACACGGCACATCCACTGAGTTGGTCAAAATCGCACATCAGTTCAGGGCGGTCCAATGTGATCAGACAACCGTCTTGGCCACTCTTAGGATCATGTGCAGGGAAGAAGTGGGACAGTCGTTACAAGGGCGGGTCTGCTTCGTCTTGCGAGTGAGGTTACAACGTGTCAACAATATTGATTGTTCTTGTGGTGCTTTTTCTGCTTGGTGGCGGGGGCTGGGGATATTCGCGATGGCGCCGCTAACGCGACTGCCGGATACCGCCGAACTCGATACGGTAGCTAACTGATCTGTTCATCGTTCAAAGACAGGCCACCTCATGAAAAAGAAAAGCCGGATCGAGATTGAAAGAAAGATTGTCTCCCGCGTGAAAAGGGAGATGGATCAGCCGCGACTGACCGAGTCGGTCCGCAACGGTTTCAGCGCCAAAACCGCACCGACCGAGGAGAGGCCCGCTGCCCGTTGTGCGCGAGCGTGAATTCTGGCCCTCTACCTGCCATCACTCTCAACTCCAATTTCAATTCTGCTTATGGTTAGCCGCGTCTCGCCGGCTTCGATCGAGTTCGCGCAGTGGCCGAAGCAGGAGTTCTCCCGGGGTGCCGCCCGGTGAATTCTTCGTGTAGGACCACATCGAGGAGCGACTTGTGAACCTTGATACGCCCGTTATATTCGATAAAGCCGAGCTTGCGAAAACGGTTCATAAAAAAGCTGACGCGCGAGCGGCTAGTGCCGATCATTTCCGCCAAGGTCTCCTGCGAGATCTTGGGAATATATTGTTCCGGTTCGCCCGGCTTTCCGAATTCGGCCATTAACAGCAGAATCCTCGCCAGGCGCTTTTCGCTGGAGTTGAATAATTGATCGACTAGGTCGGCCTGGGTGCGCATGCTGCGGGCCAGTAGGAACTTGAGAAACAG
>PMWR01000050.1:6363-7117 GCA_003166055.1 Acidobacteriaceae bacterium | reverse complement strand
TCCAGATGCGATGGGCCGTATGACGCTGCTTGCGCGGAGCGTGACGATCAGCCTCCAGAATCGCGTCGATAAACGGTATCGCCGGGGCCAGCCTGGTACGCTCCCGTTGCGGCTTCTTCCGATCCGGAGGCATCGCGTTGGCCAAAGCCCGGCGCACCTCCCGCCGATGAACTCCCAACTTCCGCGCCACCGCGCGGACCGTTCCGGCGCCATGTTCGTACTCCCGCCGGATCTGCTCGTATAGTTCCACCTTGCTCCTCCTTGTGGCCAAGCCGTCCTCGTTTCCGGGGTTAAAAACCCCGAAACACAATAACGGGTTCCGCCTCAAGGTGGGGCCAGATCAGACCATCGAAAGGGGCCAATTCAGAGTAGCGAAATCACCTCTCGGCGACTCTTGCGAGGCGCGTTCCCCGATTTTCCGGGGAGGCCAGCGGGGTTCCCATGTTCTAATTCAACGACAGGACTGATTTAGCCCCCGCCTTCGCACCGGCAGTCCAAATGTCCGTGTGACCTGTCGTGGTTATCAGGTCATCCGACTGCTTTACCTTTTGGCTTCAGCCTGTCAGCGTCTTTGGCTGGTCCATGCTAACGATGTCTACGGCGGTTCACATATGTTGGGCGTGTCGTCCAGCCTAACCCTCTGACCACCTTGACGCTGGCAGTCAAGAAGATTCCCTCACGGCAATCTCCATCGCTTGCGCGGAGGATATTGTCTCGGCAGCTTCCGACCTGATCGTTACCAATCACGCCGGTG
>PMWR01000050.1:0-6356 GCA_003166055.1 Acidobacteriaceae bacterium | reverse complement strand
GCACGAACAATCTCGGCATCGACCTTGCCGACAAGGCTGACCAGCGCACCGCCGGGAAACTCGATGTTCATCGTCAACGGCGGCTCCGCGCTCTCGTGCGTGCCATGCACTGTCTCCGATGCCTCGGCCTCTGATGGCTCTTCGTTGCCCACCGAAACTGGGAGCAGGCGAAGGCTTGGCGCGTAAGCGGCACTCTCCCCGCCGAGCTGGCCAGCCTGATAAAGCTTCCGCCAATAGAACACCTGGTTCGCGTTCACGCCATGCTGCCGCGCCAGAGATGCAACAGACTGGCTCGACGACATCGTCAGCTCCACGATCCGCCGCTTCTCCTCCGCAGTGCAGTACCGCCGACGCCCAGAAGCGCCTTCCCCAACCTCGGATCCAACTTCCATCCAAGCCCTCCGTGGCCACATGGCCACTACAAGTCGAGCTTGAACCGTCAGCACTCCCCAAACAAGGCGGCCAGAAAATGACGCTTACCAAAGATCGGCGTCTTCAACATGTTTGAGAGTTCGATCGTAACCGCCGATTCTCAAAGTCTTCTCTACATTCAGCACTGCTGTCGGGTGGCAATATGTTAGAAGATATCCGGACCTAACCACAGCCCTGAATTCGTCGGGCGTTCCTCTGGAGTCTCTGAATAATCCAAGACTCTGATCGGGAGGATAGTACTCGGCCCGCGAAAATATAATTCCCGCCTCTGGAAAATTCTGTGTATATCGCACAATGGTTTCCAATCGTCTCGGATAGGCGATATCGTCAGCGTCCTGCCGAACCAGCCAAGTTGTTTTTGCTCCGCGAAGCAAGAGGTTCAATGCGGGGGCTAATCCGGCCTTCGGGCCTTCAATAACACGAATGCGGGGATCCGGTATCGACTCTAAGTATTCTAGTGAGCCATCGCTGCTCGAATCCACCACCAGAGGGATCTCGAAATTCGGGTAGCTCTGGGCAAGCAAGCTCTCCATGCAGTCGCGCAGATACGGCATCCCGTTGCACACAGGAATGCCAACCGTCAAGCTCGGAGTTGCTCCAGAACCTTCCAAAGCTTATCCTCACTTCCAACCCGAGATCTCCGGCCCTCTCTTGACTCGCCGACCGCGTCATTGCTCCCTGTCATTCGGGCCACAACTCCTTTCGGGCACGTTGGAACAGAGCTGGATCGATGCCATTGCGCAAAACGCCTTTCGATTGAAATTCATCCAGAATGCGGCGTGCGACGAAGCCAGGACTTGTAAAGGTAGCTGTGAGGAATGCTAGGATGGCTCCAAACAGATCGCGCTGCCCCACTCTCATATTGAACGTTCTGAGATGAGATTTTGCTCTTAATGCGCGGCCATCGATCAGCGAATCCAACACAACCTGAACGCGCTCCAACGGCAATGGATCTCGACCAATCAGACTGGAAAGCAACCGATACTGAACATAAAGTCCTGAAACTGCATCATCATGGAGCCCCTGCGTCATCATGCTGGTGGCATGCATTCGATACCCGACCAGAACCTCAGGAATGATCTGGAGATCGAACTCAAGAGCAGCCCGCCACCAAAGATCGGCGTCTTCAGCATGCTTGAGGGTTCGATCATATCCGCCGATTCTAAGTGTCTTTTCCACATTCAGCACAGCTGTCGGATGGCAAAACGCCAAGAGATATCCCGATCTGACCACAGCCCTTAACTCTTCAGGCGTTCCTCGAGAGTCCCGGAATAGTCCGAAACTCCGATCGGGAGGATAGTACTCGGCCCGCGAAAAGATAATGCCTGCCTCTGGAAAATCCTGCGCATAGCGAATGATAGTTTCCAATCGTTTCGGATAGGCTATATCGTCGGCATCCTGCCGAACCAGCCAGGTTGTTTTAGCTTCGCGAAGCAGGAGGTTTAGCGCGGCGATTAATCCCGCCCTCGGGCCTTCGATAATGCGGATCCGCGGATCCGAAATCGACTCTAAGTATTCCAGTGAGCCATCGCTGCTCGAATCTACAACCAGTAGGATCTCGAAATTTGAGTAACTCTGAGCTAACAAGCTCTCCATGCAGTCGCGCACGTACGGCATCCCATTGTAGACAGGAATGCCAACCGTCAAACTAGGAGCTTCTTCCGACTTTACCAAAACTCGTCCTCAACTTCATCGCAAGGCCAGAGACGCTCTTGACTCTCGCCATCGCCGCAGAGGATCTCGCACCACGCATCCGATAGGTATCCCGTACCGCGCTGGTTCTATCCTCGATTGCGAAGCAGGACCATCGAGCCGTCAAAATCGAAACTGAAATCGACTTCCGACAACCCTTGCTCCAACAAAGCCCTTCTCAAACGGCGCCGATCCGGTGTTTGAAACATTAGGAATCCAGAGCCGCCGGCGCCTACGAGCTTCCCACCCGAGGCTCCGCCCTCTGAAAGAGCAAGATTGTACAGTTCATCGATGCGACCGTTGGACATTCCCTTGGATCGCTCGCGCTTTTTCAGCCAGTGTTCATGCATCAATTCGCCTAGATGGGATATATTTCCCGACTCCAGCACCTGAAGCGTCTGATATCCGATCTCTTTCGCGTGATGCAGGCTTTGCATCATTGCGTCGTCATCCTGCTCGGATCTTGTTTTCTGATCTTGAAGAATGGTTGAGGCGGAGCGCGTTGTACCGACGAAAAAGAGCATCAATGAATCTCGAAGCTCGAAAAGAGACTGCTCGCTCATCTTTGCCGACGAGACCTTAACCGTATCATCCGGAAGATATTCCTGAATCAGAATTCCCCCGTAGGCGGCGATGTACTGATCTTGCTTGCCGACGGGATCCTTCAGTCTATTCATCTCAATTTCCACCGCGCTCCGGGCAAGCAATTCAGCATCGGCCAGTCCCCGGCTGTGCGCTAAGAGTGCGTGTACAAGCCCGACAGTGAAAGTGCCTGAAGATCCAAGGCCAGTGCCACCAGGAACATCCGCCATGCTGGCAATCTCGAGAGGCTCGTCAATGTTCAGCATCGTCAACGCTTCGCGGATGATTCTGTGCTTGATCTCGCCGACTGAATTAGCGTGCTCCGTCTCCGAGTACTTAAGAAGGTAGCCAGGGAAAAAATGCTTATTGACGTTGATATAGATGTACTTGTTGATTGCAGCAGAGATGACAAAGCCACCGTGCTTGCGATAGTACGAAGGAAGGTCGGTGCCGCCACCGCCGAGCGAGATGCGAAGCGGAGTGCGCGTGACAATCATCCTAATTCCTTTCCTTCCTCAATGGGAGTCTTTGGTTCGTGGATCTCTCTTGCGCGCGGAACAAATCCACGGAAGTCATCAATCCCGCTCTGTGAGCCCACTTCGAAGAAGCGCTCACTTACCTCGATGCCAGCGAGATTGCCCTTCCGTGCCAAGCTGGTCTGGATTATGGCAAGATCAAAAACTTCATTCTCTGGAATCACCGAAAAGACTCTGTCCGTGAAGACATTGATCCCATAGTCAATGTACGTCATGGATTCATCCGGATTGTTCTTGTCGTATCGCACAATGGAGCCGTCCCTATATTCAACGTTACTCTTGTCCCATCGATTTTCGTTCTGGAACACGGTCATCAGGGCAGCCTTGCCGGACGAAAGATAGGCAGAGTAAATTCGGCGATAGTCGGTCGGGCAATAACTGTCCCCGTAGATTGTCATGAAAGTTGATCCTAGGATTGGAAGAGCACGACGAACAGCCCCGCCGGTTCCGAGCGGCTTCTCACCATCATGGCAGTATCTGACTTTCAAGCCAAACTGCTTTCCGTCACCGGCAAACTGCTCAATCTGTTCGCCGAGATAGCCGCAGAGGAGAACGACGTCGCGGAATCCCGCGGCGGCCAACAAACGCAACTGCCATGCGATGAAGGGTTCACCTGCCATCTCAAGCATGGATTTCGGAATCTTCTCGGTAAGCGGCCACAAGCGCGTGCCCAGCCCACCGCACAGCACCGCAATTGGAGGCAGCTTAACTTCAGTCCCTGATTCGCTCATCTGCCAATAGACCTTCCAGCGAAAGCCGGAGCGCGGCCTTCGTATTATGCTTGCAGCGCCAGCCAAGCGTCTGAATGCGGTCAGTATTAAGCCGAACAACCGGGACGTCGCCCTTCCAGCCACGGTCTCCCCCGGTGAATTCGTAGGCCGGCGGCTCACTTAGTTTCAATACTTCAACAGCGAGGTCTGCAATGTCCTTCACTGTGATATAGTCGCCGGTGGCAACATTGAAAGCGCGAAAGATGTTTTCTTCCTGCTGATTCGCATGCAGAACTGCTGCGACAACGTCGGATACGTGAATGTAAGACTTGCTTTGCTGTCCATCGCCAAGAATTCTCAGGCGGGTAGGATCCTTTGACAGTCGCCGTACGAAGTCGAAGCCCACTCCGTGCGTCTGGCGCGTACCGACAACATTGCCGAAGCGAAATGCGCAAGCGGTCAAACCGAACATGAAGCAGTAACTGGCAATGAGCACCTCGCCTGAGAGTTTACTGGCCCCGTAGGTAGAAACAGGGATGAGCGGGCCGAAGTCCTCAAACGCCTCGAATTCGCCCAGATCTCCGTACACGCCGGAACCGGATGCGTAAAGCAGACGGGGCACACCGGCACGGCGCATCGCTTCCACGACATTATTGGTAAGCATGGTGCCCTGATAGAAATCGATCTCAGGTTCGGTAGCGGCCCGGGCGATGTCCGGATTAGACGCCAGGTGAATTACCACATCGACGCCGGACAATGACTTGGTCAGCAGTCCGATATCGAGAACGTCCCCTCGCACCACCGAAAACCGAGCGTCGTTAACATGATTTTCATAATGCCACTCCCGGCCGGAGCTGAAATTGTCGTAGAGAATTACCCTCTCTACCTCACTGTTGGAAAGCAGAGCATCCGTAAAATGACTGCCAATGAAACCGGCGCCGCCGACGATAAGAAACTTAGAGCCTCTTCGCATCCATCGAACTCCTGATGTTCGGGTGAATCCACTTACTGTCGCGAATCGAAGACATTCACGCCGCGCCGCCCGGTGGGAGGCAGCAGCTAACCACTCTTTTGAAATTGGCTAACTCCTCGAAATCAGCCAAAAGCAGAGCTATACCCACCCTGAGAAGCTCAGACTCTGCGTGTTGGCCATACAATTCTGATTGCTCAGAAAACAGTATAATTGAAGTCGATCTGACTTGTGAAGCTTATCGCGATGTGACGCAGGGTCGACGCATATAAATGTCCATAGCTTGCTATATGCATGGAGCGGGAAATAGGTAAGAAGGGGAAATGGACAATCCCCTGAAGTATTTTGCAGAGTTGCGCGATCCTCGCATCGAGCGGAACCGGGAACATCTGCTGGAAGAAATTCTTCTCGTCGCCATTGCGGCGGTGTTGAGCGGCGCCGAAAGCTGGAACGACATTGCGGATTACGGCGAGGACAAGCGGGAGTGGTTGCAGACGTTTCTATCGCTTCCTTCGGGAATTCCGTCGCACGATACCTTCAATCGGGTGTTCGCAGCTCTTGACCCGGAAGAGATGGAAAAGGGCTTTGCGGCCTGGGTCGCATCGATCGCCAAGCTGACGGCGGGCGAAGTGGTGGCCATTGACGGCAAGACGTTGTGCGGTACGCGGGAAGCCGGCAAGAAGAAGCTGGTGCACATGGTTTCGGCCAGGGCCGAGGGCAACGGCCTGGTGCTCGGACAGCGCAAGGCGGATGAAAAATCCAGCGAGATCACAGCTATTCCCAAGCTGTTGAACGCGCTTGAGTTGGCAGGTACCGTGGTCACGATCGACGCCATGGGATGCCAGCGTGAGATCGCCAGCCGGATCATCGAAAAGAAGGCCGACTACGTATCTGGTGGTCAAGGAAAATCAGCCCGGTCTGCTGGCCGACATCAAGGACTCGCTTCAGATGCTGGCCGCCGACGCGGTGGCCGAAGAAGTTGACTGCGGCCACGGGAGGGTCGAGCGGCGCAACTGTTCGGTCGTGGCCGGCCTGAGCCTGCTGGAAAGGCCCTTCGAGTGGGCATCGCTGCAAGCGTTGGTGCGTATCGAGCCGGAACGGTACCACAAGACCTCGGGTAAAACCGAGCGCGAAATCCGCTACTACATCACCAGCCTCAAGCCCGATGCCCGGCGGCTGAACGGAGCCATCCGTCAGCACTGGGGTATCGAGAACAAGCTGCACTGGGTGCTTGATGTGGGCTTTGGCGAAGACCTGGACCGAAAACGGGCAGGCCATGCAGCGCAAAACTTCTCGCTGCTCAACCGCATAGCGCTCAACCTGCTCAAACAGGAAACAACCTTTAAACGCGGCATCAAGGGGAAACGCCTCAAAGCCGCATGGAACCACCCCTATCTACTGAAGTTACTGGGAGTTTGATATGCGTCGGCCCTG
>PMWR01000021.1 GCA_003166055.1 Acidobacteriaceae bacterium | reverse complement strand
ACAATTAAGGCATCCGCTTCTTGTGTAATAGGGGGACATGATACCAATTCCCCACGTCCCAGGCCGCAGACCGACAACAAGCGAAGCCCCCATCGCTGAGCAGCTAGAATTGCTGTGAATAGGTATCATGTCCCCCTATTTCCCTCAGGAGAGGGCGAACTCCCCATAGATCCCGTGGAGGCGCCCCCAATCGAGCCTGCACCGGACGAGCCTATCTCCTGCTCGTTCTGCTTTGCCGCGGGCACGCCGGTCCACACTGACCATGGCGATGTTCCGGTGGAGCAGATCAAGGTTGGCGACGAGGTGGAATCGCGCAACAGCGTAACCGGCAAGCTGGAGTTGGAGCCGGTTACGGCGCTCACCCCGCTGCACAAGGACAGCCTGCTGGAGATACGCGCCGAGGGCGAGCGAGCGCCGCTGCGGCCCAGCACGAGACATCCATTCTGGGTCAGGCGCGGAGATTCCCCCGACGGCGCGTGGGTGGAATCTGGCAAAATGAGGGTAGGCGATCTCCTTGAGACCGTCGATGGCAACTGGCGGCACGTTACGGCCATTACGCCGCTTTCAGATCAAGCGACCGTCTACAACTTCACCGTCGACAAAGACCATGACTACTTCGTCGGCGAAACTGGGTTCCTCGTTCACAACCAGAACTGCGGATGCCAGCCCGATGAGCAGCTACACCACCTAGTCGCCCAGAATTCCGGGAAGGCGGGGCCGGGGCGACGAATTCTAGGCAAGGCTGGTATCGGCGTGAATGACCCTGGGAACTTGGTTCCGCTCCTTACTGATTTCCATCAGCTTCTCCACACGGATGCCTACTACAACGCTGTCAACCACATTCTGCAAGACGCATGGAACGATGGCGGAGCCGATGCCGTCGCGGATGCGCTAGCGGATATCAAAGAACAAGTGGGATGTGGGACCTGGGTCCCGCAGTAATGGAAGGAAGGGCTTCTATGAAGGTATTCGAGATCAAACCTGATTTCGCGTATCAGACCTTTTACACGTCGGACCCAAATGGCTCAGAAACTGAGAGGGAAGACTATTCTCTGGATGGAGAGTCGAAGCTCACAAGTTGGAAGCCGCTGCCTATCTTTGAGGCGGACCCGGCTCTAAAAACAGTCGGGAACTTTGCTCATTGTTGGGATGGAGGTTTCATTATCGACGTTCGCGCCTCCTCTGTTCTGAACCCTATTCTCGAAAAGTGTGCTGAGTTGCTTCCGCTGCGACGCTACAAGGGAAACGCATATCATCTCCTAAATGTACTCAAGCCATTAGACTGCTTGGATGACCGGAGAACCAAGTGGCGCATTGGGAAAAAGCACGGAAAGAGAATCGGCATTGATGAGTATCACTTCATACCGAGCAAGCTAGCGAATGCGACTCTGTTTCGGCTTCCCAAAAGGGTTTCCCTTTTCACTGTGGTCGGCCGTCCAGGGGCTAAAGTTGAGTTCAAAACGATTGTTGAGCGCGAGGGTTTGACTGGGATCAAATTCGAGGAGGTCTGGTCAGAGGGCGGACCGCCAATCAAGGTAAAGGGGATCCTTCAAGAGGTGCTCGACTGAAGTCTCAGCGTAAGGAGGCTACGTTTACGATGTGTTGCCTGCATCTATGATTTATCCCGTCGCTTACCTTCGATCAGAATCATGATTATTTCGTTGGTGAGAGTGGGTTCCTGGTTCACAATGCAGGAGGCTGTGGTTGCTTCCCAGATAATCCCTTCGACATGAATGATCTCATGGGATTCGAAGGCGAACCAGTTCCTGACGGACCATACACAGGGCGAAATAAGTGGATTTGGGATCTCGGGAATATGCTAATCACGTGGGAAGCCCATCCATATCACCCGACTGCCCCAGATTGGCATCGGAATCCACACTGGCATGTTGATTGGCCTGGAAAAAGGCATCAAAGGTACCTGCCTGGAGAGAAGTTCCCAGGCTGCAAATGATGCTTGGAGAGGGAGTATTGATCGATGGATGAATCCAAACAGTCAGGGGATTTTATTGGGTATGTTGGGCCGCCAGAACTGCACGACGGCTCGATCGTTCAAGTTCAAGAGAGCAGCCAAGGCATCAAGGTTTCGGTACAGGGCGACGATGGAAAGCCCTTCGTTATCGTTTTTTCCGGTGTTAGGAATACCTCCTCAAATCGACCAGAAGGGATGATTCTCTATGGTCTCGCGGAGATGAAGGAGGAAGGACCGGGCCGCAAATTCGTTTTCCTGAACTGGGATGAGAAAGACGCCGCAAAATTGGAGATCATTGCGACCGATTTTGCGGTGGTAGGGCAATAGCCATGGCATTAGGGAGCAAACAATCAGGCCACCAATTGCAACTGCGACGTTCCCGCCTGCGTCTATGACGCGTTTGGCGACACCCGAGAGTGGGTAATAGGGGGACATGATACCNNTAGGTATCATGTCCCCCTATTTCACCGGCGCGCGATGATCCTCATTCTGCGAGATATAAAGCTCGCACCCCAGAATTGGCTTGATCCCCGCCTTCTTCGCTGCGTCAAAGAAGTGAACCGCCCCATAAATATTCCCGTGATCCGTCATAGCGACAGACGACTGCCCCAGCGCCGCAACGCGATCCACGAGCTTATAAACGTCACAAGCCCCATCCAGCAGCGAGTANNAATGCGTAAATTCAGCCATGATTGACTAGATTCTAGCCGGGGAGCGGCCACGGAACCCGCTCCCCGACCAGTTGAAATCCCGCCCAACTGAGGAAAACCGGCATTCATGGGGGGCCCACAAGCTCGACTTGAAGTTTCGCTCTTTGTTTGCTATCGTATTGACTTGACATTAGCCTTTTTTCAAATCGGGGTACGAGGAAGGCTGGATTTCAAAGGAGTCTAACAATGGGCTTGTCAGCTGTTGAATCCGCATGGGAGCATTTGAGCAAAGCAATCGCAGCCTGCGGAGCAGTTTGGAAGGCCCTGAAAGGCCTCATCTCCAAACATCAAAGGGAGGTCCACGAACTACAGGAGCGCGTTAGACAGCTCGAGAGCGAACTCCAGAGCAAGGATGAGTTCAGCGGGCCAAATGAGCATGGTTATTTATTCTACAAAGACCGACCCACTCAGCCATTATGTCCAAAGTGCACCCAATTATTGCCTCCCCATCCCGTATTTATGGGCCCAATTGAGCCAGGAAACGGAGGAAGCTATCGCGACTGTCTTATTTGCCATGAACGGATATATGAGAATGCCGAACGGCATCTGCAGCCCGCCAGAATCGGTAGGCCGAGGGCGAACGAGATCCGCAGGAGAGGACCCGTTTAGATCCGGTACAACGGGGCAGGTGGCCCGGTCATTCGAATAATCGGGTCTGTGCCCCGTTCATCGCGTACTTTGCGATGAGCGGGCGGCGTGGGACTAAGATGGAGCCATGCCAAGCGGCTTGAAGCGATTTCAGAGAGCGGAATCGCTGCATTTCATCACCTTCAGTTGTTTTCACCGCCTACCGCTGCTTGAATCGGCGGGCGTCAGAGAGACCGTCGAGGCCGTACTGGAAGCGGCGCGGGCACGGCATCAGGCGCGAATCTACGCCTATGTCCTGATGCCCGAGCACGTCCATCTTCTCATCAATGAGCCGCCCGCCATCCTTTTGGCGCAGTTTCTCAAAGTCGTCAAGCAGACCACTTCGCGCAAGCTTAGAGGTCAGCGCGAGAAGTTCTGGCAGGGCCGCTATTACGACAGCAACGTTCGCGGAGAGAAGGACCGCTCCCAGGTGATCCGCTATATTCACCGCAATCCGGTCAAGCGCGGGCTTGTCGCGAGCCCCGAAGACTGGCCGTGGTCAAGCTTCCTGCATTATGCGGGCGGGGCCAGGGGAACGGTCGAAATCGAGTCGCACTGGACGGTGTTCGGGCGAGGAAACCGGCTGCCGGCGGGAGTAGGCTTGAGGAAGGGCGAGCGATCGTGCTCTCCCACCCAAGCCGCAAAGGACGCGGCTTGGATGGGGCACAACCCATCGAGCGAGAGCCAGCGGTGAAAGAACTTGTCCGGGCCACCTGCCTCCGCGACAAGAATTATGGCTTCACAGTCGAATGCAATTTATCGTATGCGCGTTGTTATCATCGTTTATGGTGGTACACTCAACTGTTCCCAGTTTTGACAAGTGAAACCAAGCCAGGCAGCACAAATAGGCTAGGCCTAATACCGCGCCTACCGCAGCAGAAAATTTTAGCCACGGGTGGCCTGGGAATATGTACGGGAGAAAGTTGTCTTGTCCCTGAAGGATAAAATAGGCGCAATATAATACTCCAAGGCCCACGGGCGAGAACGGAAGGAATACGATGCCTAGGCTGTACCCGAGCGCTTGGAGGTTCGTCCTCTTCGAATCGAAATGCTTACTGAGTACCTTTATCGTTTTTCCGCATGTTGTGCATTCGATTAAGTCATACTTTTCTTCGCCTGGTAAGAAGGTGACCGTCTTTGTTGACCTCTTAACGGCTTCCAGCCACGAGAACGTTTGGGAAGAAATACTACTATCGCTGACTCTCAATGTGCCCGGAATCTCACCCAGGCGGTGATTGAGTTCCAAAACGAACCAGGTCTCTTCCTTAACTTTCTCCATAAAGCAGTTCCCCTTCCGCGTGATAATGGCCAAATTCTAGCAGAAGGCAGGTGGCCCGGCCATCACCCCCGAAGAGTCACGATAAAGCAGGCGGGTTCTATAAAAGGGGATGTCAAGTAAAAACACTTC
>PMWR01000404.1 GCA_003166055.1 Acidobacteriaceae bacterium | reverse complement strand
ACGACATTCTCGTCCATGACGTCGAGCTTGGTGATGCGGCAGGTGATTTCCGTGCCGACCAGTTTTTCGAGTTCGACGGCGTCTTTGGTGCCGCTACGGCTTGCGGGCATAAAGGCGCGAACGCCGATATCGACAGACAGGCCGCCCTTGATGACCTCGGTCACGGTGCCGACGACGGCGAGCTTCTCAGCGAAGGCTGCTTCAATGGCGGACCAGTCGCGTACCTGGGCCACTTTGAAACGGGAAAGCTCGTAGTAATGCTCTTCATTGCGGCCGGTGACGGAGACTGGCACGGTGTCGCCGGGCTTTACGCCTTCGGCGTTGTTGGGGAAGGCGGAGCGCGGAAGAACGCCTTCAGTCTTGTAGCCGATGTCGAGAAAAACCTGGTCGGCGGAGAGGGAGATGACGGTTCCCTGTAATTGGCGGGGTGCTGAAGCCGACTTGTGGGAATGGCTTTTCTCGAAGGCCGAAAGCAGCGCACCGAAATCCTCTGCCGGCTCCTCGGCAGCGGGCTCGGGGAGCGGAGCGGGTGCGGGCGCAGCTTTCGCGGCAAGAACCTCGGGCTCGGGTGCGACAACGGGTCCCGGCACGGCCTCTGGCGCAACAGGCTGAACCGGCGCAACAGGCTCAACGATGGCTTCGGCGTCCGGCGAAGCCTCCGGCTCAGGTGCAGCCACAACTTCGGCAACAGGCTCAGGGACGGGTTCAGGCGTGTTTTCGGAGGCGGGCACGGATTCTTCGACGTTTTCGTTTGTCATGGCTGTCTACACAACCATTCTCCCATGCTTGCCTCAGGCAGGTGACCCAAACGCACTCGGCCAGAGAGGTCCAATCACCGATCGACGCAATTGCCGCGCTGTTCATGGTGTTCAGCAAAGGCGAGACGAAGTGATACAGTGAGGGGGCTTACGGGGGATGGATGCGACTCGGAACTGCTGTTCTCATGCTGCTCGCCCAGATAGGGATCGCGACCGCTCAAACAGCGTCTGCGGTTCATTTGCACGACTACGCTGGAACCTACGCCGACTCCCCGGGGCACACGCTTGAGATCGTTGACGGCGCCAATCTTTTCGCTGTTGTAGACGACGCCAAGTATCCGCTGAAACGCGCAGGTGCAGACACGTTCACAACCATCGGTGGAGACCCGGTTCGATTTGTGCGCGATGCGAGCGGCAAGGTGACAGGATACGAACAGTACGGCAAGCTGCATTCGCGCGTGTCGGCGGCCATTACAGCGGAGTCGGCGGCGCTGGCGCACCCGCGCACTGAGGGACAAAGCGATCCTGCGAATTATCGCTACCAGCCTCCTGCGGATTTGCACGACGGCATCGCGGTGGGAGACATAGCCAGCACGCCCCTTGGCCGAGGCGCGGCTGAAGAGATTGTGCGCGGTATCCTCGACGGCACCTACAAAGACGTTCACAGCGTTCTTCTTTACCTGCATGGCAAGCTGGTCATGGAAGAGTACTTTTACGGCTACAGTGTTAGCCGCACGCACCAGCTTCGCTCGGCTACCAAGTCCGTGGTGAGCGCGCTGGCCGGCATCGCTATTGACCGCGGCGCCCTGAACGGCGCAGATGAGCCGGTGCTTCCACAGATGAAGTACGCGAGCTATGCCAATCCGGACCCGCGCAAGGCGGCCATTACTTTGGGCGATCTGCTCGCGATGAGCTCCGGGCTTGATTGCAATGACCACAGCTCCAACTCGCCGGGACGCGAGACGGTGATTGACAATGCGCCCGACTGGGTGAAGGCCACGCTCGATCTGCCCATGATCAACGACCCTGGGAGCAAAGACTACTACTGCTCCGGCGGTGTCGCGGTGGTTGGGCGGCTCATCGAAAACAAGACCCATATGCCGCTGCCGGATTTTGCGCAGGCCAACCTGTTTGGGCCTCTGGGCATTGCGCCGAGCGACTGGACGTGGAACTACGACCTGACCAATGCCGACAAAGAGTACTCGCAAATTCATCTGCGCCCGCGCGACATGCTCAAGCTGGGCATTCTCTTTGCCGGCGATGGCCGATGGCACGGCAGGCAGGTGATCTCCAGCNNCAGGGCAACGGTGGGCAGAAGATTTACATTGTTCCGCAATACGACCTGGTCGCGGTTTTCACTGCTGGCGGCTACAACGCCGAGTCCACGCCACCCAACACAATCATGGCGAAAATAATTCTGCCCCCGTTGATCGCTGCCCGCAACGACGCTCCCGTCTCGCCGGCTACGAAGTAGACCGCGCTTCCAAAGGTCAATGGGCTGCTCACGGAAAGTCAGTGACTTTTGGAGTGTTGCGGGGCTTGGTCGAGGTAGGTCCACCGACGTTGTCGATGACGTTGCTGATCCCGCCTAAGTTATCCAGCGCAATGGTGATCATGTGGTGGAAGCGCACACCGGGCACGGTCGGGACTTCGATGGCGCTGGTCAGTACAACGTTGGGATGACGGAAGACGGAGTAGATCCCGAGGCCCCAGGCTTCGTGGCTGCTGACTGTGTTGGCAACTTTGTAGGATGCCCAGCCGTTGATGCGCTCGCCTTTCGCATCGAGTCCGCTGGTATAGCTGGCCTGGTCTGGTGGGTCGTAGGGAATTTCGGATTGGTAGAAGTAGGTGCGGCCGGCGTTGCCGTTCCACAGCACCTGATATTGCTGATGGTGCTCGACGAAGAGGCCATAGGCGGTGACGTTGTTGCCGTTGACCACGAGGCCGTTGGCGCTGGGATTGGTGGTCCAACCGACGCCGGAGCCGTGATCTGCGCGCCATATCCAGGTGTGATCGATGATGGTGTCGTTACTGTTGATGAGCAGATTCACCACGGCACGCCCCGGACCTGCGCCGCCGACGCGGAAGAAGACATCATGGAGCGAGATGGGGTTTTTTGCGTGCCTGGCCTTGCTGCCGCTGGGCCCCACCTCAAGCAAGACGGGTGAGCTGACCGGGCCGGCGTCAATCAGCAGACCGGCGACGATAATTCCATCTGCGTCCGCGGTCGTGAGCGCGGCTGTGCCGTTTGTTGGGCGCAGCGTGGCGAAGCCGAGGCCCATCACTACGGTGTTGGCGCGGGTGACGCGGATTGGCTCTGCCAGGTCGTAGTTGCCGGGCGCGAAAATGAGATTTTTGCCCTTATCCAACTGGCCGTTGATGGTGGCGGCGGTATCCTGGCCGGGGTGTGCGATGTAGAACCTGGCAATTGGAATCGACCGGCCCGGCGTTGATCCGCCGTGCCAGGTGATGCCTGCAGAGTTCGTCCTCAGCGAAGGAACGCGGACGCTATAGTTGCCGTGCGTATCCACTGCAAGAAACGGTTTCTCGCGCACAATGGGAGTGAGGGCCACTTTGGTGTACGGCGGTGTGGGCCATTCGCCCGCGGGCGGATTGGGGATGCCGACGAAGACCATGTTCCAGTTGGAGCCGGTCCAGGAGCCCCACTCGCTGTTGCGGGAGATCCATTGCTGCTGAGTACCGGAGCCGACGTTGCCGTCGATGAGCGAGTCCGCCATCCAGCCGCCGCTGGCCCAGCCGCGATTCTGATGCAGAACGATGTCGCCGAGTATGTGCATGCGGCGAAAGGGCGCGGCCTGGGAGACGGCCCACTGCATGGAATCACCGGTGGGGGTGACGGAAAAGCCTTCGGCGGCGCGCCAGAAGGTGCAGGTGGCGTTGTCGCGGGGCCGGCTGGCGTCGGCATGGACGTTGCCCGCGATGTGGACTGCGTCGGGCGTGGCGCCGAGTCCGATGACTTCGGTGTAGAAGCCGATGGGGATATCGACGTTGTATTTACCTGGCAAAAAGACAAGAGCATACCGGTCAGGGCCGAACTCACTGTGCTGCTGGATCGCGTAGACCTTGTCGATCTGGGCCTGGATGTCGGCAGCGGACATCGACGGGTTGAAGATGAGGACTTTATCGCCGAAATCGGGCTTTTTGGCGTCGGCAGCCATTGCCTTGTTACCGCAATGCGTGAGCGAGCCGCATAGCAGCATCATCCCAACGGCCGCTCCGGAAACCCTGAAACGATGCTGAACCCAATCCATTCTCGTAAGTATACGGATCGCCTCGAAGGGCTGTTTTCCGGTCAGGGGTGAGGCGCACGTCGTTGGACATACTGTGGGGTTGGCGGCGAGAATTGCGGACGCACGGGGAGAGCATTGTGAAACTACTTTCTATGACGCGGCGGGAGTTTGTGCAGTTGGGCGCGGCTGCGGTTGCGGTGAGCGCCGGAGCCAGGCATTTGAGTGCGGCTCCGCTCAGGTTGCCCATCGGGCTTCAACTTTATTCGGTGCGCGAGTTGCTTCCCAAGGATTTTGACGGGACGCTGGCCAAAGTGAGGGCCGCGGGCTACACGGAGGTTGAGGCGGCGGGCTACTTCGACCGGACGGCGCCGGAGTTCAGGAAATCAATGGACGCGGCGGGATTGCGCTGCATCAGTACGCATCACCCGATGGCCGTGCTGAAGCCGCGGCTGGACGAGCTGATCGAGTACGGCCACGCTCTGGGACTGGGTTACATCGTGTGCCCCTCGCCGATGCACAGAGATCCGTCCGCGAAGGGTCCACTCACGCTGGAGGACTGGCGCTGGACCGCCGGGGAACTCAACAAGATCGGCGAAAAGGTGAACGCGGCCGGGATGAGGTTCGGCTACCACAACCACACCCCAGAATTCGGCAGCGAAGGCGGAGTAGTGTTCTACGACGAACTGCTCCGGCTCACCGACCCGAAGCTGGTGTTCTTCGAGATGGATTGCGGCTGGGTGGTGGCTGCCGGGCGCAACCCGGTGGACTACCTGAGCAAGACGCCTGACCGGTTCCCGCTGTTGCACGTCAAGGACATGGTGAAAGGCGAAAACGGCAAGATGCACTCGACGGTGATGGGACGCGGCGTGGTGGACTACAAGCCGATTCTGCGTGCGGCTACCGGCCTCAAGCACTACTTCATCGAGCAGGAAGAATTCGATATGGACACGATGGAAGCGCTCAGGCTGGATGCGGAGTTCATGCGCAAGCTGAATGTGTGAGCGCCGGTTTTGACTCGACACCATGAAATTGGGATTGCCGCCGCTTTTCGTTTAGGCTTTGGGTATGAGCGTATTCGACGAAAAGCGGACGGAGTTGGAGCAGCACGAGTTCATGATGGGTGTGGAGCGGGGCAGGTTGGCTGTGGCGCTGGACCTGCTGACGGATTCGCTGATCCTGGTGGGCCAGCATGGGGTCTACTGCGCTTCCAGCCGCAATCCGGCCAAGCCGGCACTGGACTTGCAAGCCGTGCTGGGCGGAATTGAGGGAGCCAAGGCGCTGATCCAGAGCGTGATGGAGGAAATGCGGAAAAGCAGGGAACAGGGACTGAGGGACTGAGGGACTAAGGGACTAGGAAACAGCGAATGCTGATCGGGCAAAGCAAAGTGCGGTATGCTGAAAGAGCGCGCCCGTAGCTCAGCTGGATAGAGCGAACGCCTCCGGAGCGTTAGGTCGGGAGTTCGAATCTCTCCGGGCGCACCATACAATTCCCTTCATTGCAATATTTGAAACTGCCAGGACGGACTCGACCGGCCGCCATGCTCCTGTTTCCCATTCATCCCAATGCCTAAAGTCTTCGGTTGAATGTTGAACAGGGCTTAGACGCGGAGATGCGGCGCGCGAGCGAATTAGACTGAAAAGGGCTTGCGCGGCGTTGAAGACGGCGCCCGGCAGGCAGATAAGGTGACAATGCATCCATACTCAGGATTTACAAGCGCCCAGGTTCTCTGGACGCTGTCGTTTGCGTCGCTGCTGGTGCTGCTGGTTGTGTTGATGGGACGGGAGCGTTCGCGTCGCTTCAAGTTCTTCACGATCGGGATCGTGCTTCTGGCGTTTCGGCTGCTGGTGACCAAGCTGCTCTACGGCAGGGTAGCGCCAATCCCCTTCTATGAAGTGTTCATCCCGCTGGGCGATCTATCGGCCGTGGTGAGCCTGCTGATTCTGGTGGAGTTGGCGCGGAAGGCGTTTGTCGGCCTGGGGCGTCGTGCGTGGATCGTGGGCTCGCTGGCGGTTTTGGCGGTTGGCGCCGTGGTGCTGTGGAAATGGGGCACATGGCCGGCTTGGAAGACGATGACCGCGGGCACGACCCTGGCGGTGCTCGAGCTGATGCAAACGGGGTCGCAAAAGGTCGAACTGCTTGCGAATGTGCTGACAGTTGAGCTGGGTCTGCTGGTGCTGTTTTTTGGACGGCGGTTCAAGGCCGGCTGGCGCAGCCATACGCAGGCGATCCTGATCGGGCTATCGACCGCATCCATCGCGCAAATGCTGAGAGACGGCGTCTGGCAACTGATTGCGATGAAGGCGGTGCCGCACAGCCAGGCGGAATACGATCACATCATCGGAATCCGGGACAAGCTGGCCAACGCCAATGAGATTGTGTTCATCGTGGTGGTGGTATGGTGGATCGCCAGTTTGTGGATCGATGAGCCCGGAGCGGGAACTCCAGCGCAGGAGATTGCGCCGTCCCCGGAGTATCTCCTGACGAAAAATGCCGCTGTTGCTTCGGAAACGGGAGCCGCGCCAGAAGCCGCCCCGGAAGTCGCCGAACCAGAGAGTGAATAGGTCAGAAGCTTCCCCTCGTGTTCACAAAAAGCCGGGGATCGACGTCTTGCCGATCCCCTGAAAACTGACTACTGATCACTGACAACTAACCACTAAATGTGGCAGCTTGCCTGGCCGCGCTTTTCCAGGTAGCGCTGGTGGTATTCTTCCGCGCGCCAGAAGGTCTGCGCGGGCTCAACCCTGGTTACAATGCGCTTCGGCTTGAAGCGGCCTTCGGCGGTGAGCTGTTCGATCTTTGCCTGGGCCTGCTGCTGTTGTTCCGGGGAGTGGAAGAAGATGGCGGAGCGATACTGCGTGCCCCAGTCCGGGCCCTGGCGGTTGAGGGTCGTGGGGTCGTGCAGGGTAAAGAAGGCGTCCAGAAGCTGCTCGAAGCTGACCTTCGCGGGGTCGAAGTCGAGCTCGACCACCTCGGCATGGCCTGTAGCGTCAGTGCATACATCTTTGTAGTTGGGCCGCTCCAGTTGGCCGCCCTCATAGCCGACGGCGGTTGCGGTTACGCCNNATGATGAGATGCGGAGCTGCCCGATTTGGAAACATTTTTGCGACCTTGTGGGCTTAGGCAATTTAACACAGCTTAGCTTACAAATGGGCGACAAAAGCGGGCATAATAGGCGGAGCGGAAGGCAAATTTATGGCGAAGCCGGAAGATGCTGGACAAAAGACCGGGTTGAGCGATTATCTGGCGGCGGAGCGGACTCTGCTGGCATGGATTCGCACGGGTCTGGCGTTGATGGGGTTTGGCTTTGTGGTGGCGCGGTTTGGGCTGTTCCTGCAACAAATCCAGGCGATGCAGAGCTCTTCAAACGAGCAGACGTATGGGTTGTCGCTATGGTTCGGGACATTGCTGATTGCGGCCGGGGTGCTTGTGAATGTATTTGCCGGTTGGCATTACGCACGATTGGTCAAGGATCTGGATCGCGGAGAGACAGCGCGCCCGCACGGTACGACACTGGCTGTCGCAGTCGCCTTTTTTCTGGCGTTGGTTGGACTGGCAATGGCGATATATCTGGTTTCAGTCCGGCGTGTCACTCCTGCGCATTTAGAAAATGGAAAGGAGACGGCAATGGCTCTCGATGCAGGCAAGGGGATCGTGAATATACCCAGCAATCACACGGTCAACGAGACGGTGGAGAGGCTCAAGGCGATTCTGGAAGCGAAGGGGGTAATGCTGTTTGCGCTGGTGGACCACAGCGGAGAAGCGGAACGGGCCGGGATGACGATGCCGGCGACGAAACTGCTGATCTTCGGGAACGCCATGGCAGGGACACCGGTGATGCTGGCCGCTCCGAGCATCGCGATTGACCTGCCGTTGAAGGTTCTTGTGTGGGAGGACGGCGGGGGAAAGGTCTGGGTTTCTTACAACAGTCCGGCGTATCTGCAGAAGCGACACGGCGTGCCACCGGATCTGCTCAAGAATATCGCGGTGGTTGAGACGCTGGCGGCCAAAGCCGGAGAGTAGTTGCGGAACACCGCACGATGGCCCCATGCCGCGGAACGGTTGAGTTTCAGGGGTGCGAGAGGTGGTAGCCGATAAAGATGTCGTTGCCAGGAGGTTGCTTGCCAAGTTATATCCAGGCATGAGCGAATTCTAGCTGGTCAGGTTGTAGGTGAGTCCGTAGGGATCGCGGACGTAGGTTCTGGGGAATTCCGGCTCGTCTTTGACGACGGTGCAGCCGTTCTGGACCAGCCTGCGCCTGGCGGCTTCAACACTGTCCACGGTCACTTCGAGCACCGGCCCCAGCGCCGGTCCCTGCTCAATGAACAGGTTGATGCGCCTGCCGTGAAGGCTGATCATCTCCGGTTCCTCGCCCGTGACCTCGAAGCCGAGATGGTCGACGTAGAAGGCCGCTGCCTTCTTGGGGTCCGGCGCCTGAATCAGAATGTCGCTGCCGAAAGTGTTTGCCATTGGGACCTGCTTTCTTGGCCTGGGTCTTAGCCGACCATGGCGGTCAGTTGAAGAACTTTCTCCGCCAGCTCCCGATTCCCTTCCATCTGAATCTCGGCTTGAGCTGCGCCGCGGTCGATGCCCTTGGTAAAAAGGCGCCTTGCCAGCGCTTGCGGTATTGTGACACGGGCGGCAGGCGTTGCGGGCGGATTCTTGATTAAAGCGCAAGCGGATTGGCTTTTGACCGGAAAAGCACCGTGTCGAGCAGATGGGGCACGCGGCTCTCAGCCACCTGCGGTGATCTGCAATCGGCTGGAGGAATCCGGGCTATACTTTCCCCATGAAACTCCCGCTTGGGATTGAAACTGCATGACGCGCCTGGGACGCTTGTGCGCGGTCGCGTTCCTGCTCGCTTTGCCGGTGTGTTGCGCGCAGACCGCGCCGACAAGCCACCACGCCAGGAAGCCGCCGAAGCCCGAGCCTACCCAACAGGAGCTGTTTGACTATGTGCGCGGGCAGCTTCTGGCGTTGAGCCCCAGCGACGGTACCAACGACAACCGCGAAGTGACGTACAACATGGCGACGTCAGTCTTGTCGGTTACGCGGCCCGACGGCCGGTGCGACATTTTTCTCGGCCAGCTCGACAGCAACAGCACCCTTTGGGAGGTCTTCGATCCCAGCGACAGCTATCGCACCCGGGAGCAGGTGCTGCGTCTCACGCTGACGTCGCTGAACGGGAAGCAGGCACGCACCTGCTATGACACGCACAACCAGGTGGACACGAGCATCCCCGGCAACCGAGTACGGCTGCTGTTCTCGCTGGCAAGGACGAATGCCATCTCCGGCTTCACGGACAAGATGGACACGGCCATCAAGAAGCTGATCGCGCTGGCCGGCGGGATGCCGGAGAAGGATATTTTTTAGGCGTGCGGTGTGTGCTTGGGGACCAAATGGTAAGGATAATATCTCGGCTTCCGACCTAGATCGCTGACCAGGCCGCCTCGGAGAGATGCATTAGCGGAGTGCTAGCCGAAGCGGCTTCGCGAAGCTGCCCTGACAAGGTGTTAAGCTTCCTTCAGTTTTTTGGGGGGGAGAAATATGAGCGCGAAGGACAGACCAAACATACTTTTTCTCAACGTGGGTTGGATGAAGCGGTACAACGGTCCTGCGGCTGATGATCCCACGAGAGGCAACTTTGGTTGGCTAAATAGTGATGGGGGACACCGCCACGGCCATGAGTGCTACAACTTTACAAATGACGGCGGCTTCTGCTTCGGCAGTCACCCTGGCAGCGTCGGAACTGAAATCCAGCGACTTGGAGCGGGCGTCCGCGACGCGAAAGTCGATGGAGTCGTCGTTGTGTGGTTCAGCCGAAACCCAAGGACAGGCAAGGCGGTGATCATTGGATGGTACGAAAACGCGACTGTCTATCGCAAGTTCCAAGAGCCAAAGCCTGGGGATCGCCGCATGGTAAAGGGTCAGATCGTCCAGCACAAGGTCGAGGCGCGATATAGCGACTGCAGGCTTCTGAAAGATTCTGATTCGGAACGATATTTTCAAATACCCAATCGATTTGAGCGGCAAGGGGGCTACGGGCAGAGTCCCAATTGGTACGGCGTTGGCGAGAGATTTCTTGATGAAGTCTGGGGTTTCATTCAGGGCTGGAAGGCCACGCCGGAAACGACCATCGCTACAAAACCTCCGTTGCCGCCCAGGACCAACGACCCCGACCTGAAGCTGCTGGTTGAGGGAGCCGCTATCCGCGTAGCAAAGGAGTTTTATAGATCGCCAGCCGGCGGCAGCCGTGAGGTGAGAAGTGTAGAGAAAGAAAATCTCGGCTGGGACCTGGAGGCCAAGGGGCCGAACGATACCTTAAAAGTGGAGGTCAAGGGCGTGAGCGCGTCAGCCGTTATTGCTGAGCTTACGCCAAACGAATTCTCAAAGATGAAAGCTCATCGCAGTTCATGGGCGCTCTTCATTGTCACTGGCTGCCTATCCGAAACGCCCAAGCCATTTGAGTTTCGCTATATGCATGACGCCAAACGTTGGGAGACAACCTATGGTGGGGTTCTCAATGTCCAAGAGAGGGTAGCAGCTGTGGTCAACCTCCTACCCGCGAGGCCATCGAAGACGCCATGAAAGCTTTCCTGTCTGCATGGTCCTCCCTCTGCCTCATGGGTGAGAGGCAGAAGGAGGGTTTTCTTGGAACCGCCGTTATTCGGCTACGGCTTCTTCGGC